>CAVOCR010000170.1:0-5365 GCA_963694245.1 Myxococcota bacterium | reverse complement strand
CCTCCGAGCCCTCGCCATGTGCTTCTTTCTGGCAAGCCTCTGGTGGTCCGTACGAAAGATCTGGGCGCTCTCGGATTCCAGCGATTGATCCTCCCTACGCGCGCGGAGTCTCTGAATCCAGGGGGCGGGGGGCGTGTGATGCAAGTCGCTCAGGCGATTGCAGCCACTCGGCGAGCACCCGTGCTATCGCCGTGACCACGGGAACGCACACGCTGTTGCCGAACTGCTTGTAGGCCTGCGTGTCGCTGACGGGCTGGCTCTCACGGCTCTCGTAGAGCTTCTGGAACTCTCGCGGGAATCCCTGGAGACGTGCGCATTCCAGGGGCGTGAGGCGCCGCGGCCGCTGTCCCGGTCCCTGCTCGACAAGCACCTCGGAGCCGTCCTTGTAATAGCGTGCGCTGAGGGTGCGTGCGTAGGGACTCTCCGCGTTCACGAGACCAAACCCGAACCCATTCCCTGCAGCCTGGTGCTTGGCCTTGTAGCCTTGCAGGTAGCTCCAGAGCTTCTCACTCAACGTGTATCGAGCATCGGGGCGGGCCTCGAGGATGGCGCCGACGCGGGGCCAGCCGTCCAGGGGAGTGGCGTAGGCTTCCGCTTCCCGTACACGCTCGACCGCAAGCTCTTCTTCGACCTGTTTCCAGAAGGGCGCCCAGGTCTCTGGCGTGTCGTGGAGTTCTTCCAGTCCGGCTGCCTTTCGGTCGAACCCCACGATGAACACGCGCTCCCGGTGTTGAGGCGATGTGCTGCGTGCGTCGATCACTTTCGCGCTGAAGACATATCCGATGTCATGGAGCGTCTTCTCGATGACACGCCAGGTGTTTCCCCGGTCGTGGCTCTTCAGGTTCTTGACGTTCTCGAGGAGGAAGGCTCTGGGGCGTTTGTTTCGGAGCAGGTTCTTGAGATTGAAGAAGAGTGTTCCCTGGGTCTCGTCTTCGAATCCGTGTTTGCGCCCCAGCGCGTTCTTCTTGCTCACGCCTGCGATGGAGAAGGGCTGACAGGGAAATCCGCCCACGAGAATGTCATGTTCCGGGACTCGAACTCCCGCGTCCGTGATCGGGGTCAGCACGAGCTGCTCGGGAGAATCGGCGGCTTCCGCGAGCTTCGTGACATCTCCGACGGAGAGATGGTCCGAACCGTCCTGGAACTGCGCCTGGTAGGTCTTCTGTGCGAAGCGATCCCACTCGGAGGTCATCACGCAGCGGCCTCCTGCTCGCTCGAATGCGATGCGGATTCCTCCGATTCCGGCGAAGAGATCGATGAAGGTGAAATCGGGCGGCGTCATGGGGTCTCCGTCAGCGAGGCCTGGCCCAGGGTATGCCCAATGCCCGAGGGGTTGCAACCGTCGCCCGAGCGCACGTAGGCTCGGCCTCCAACCGAAGGAGAGGCATGCGAATCACAAGCTGGAACGTGAACGGGCTTCGGTCCTGTGCAAAGAAGGGATTTCTGGATTGGTTGGAGGAAGGAACCGCGGAGATCGTCGGCCTTCAGGAAGTCCGCGCCCGGGAGGAGCAGCTCCCTCCCGAAGTGGCCTCCCCCGAGGCCTGGCATACGCATTTCGTGCACGCGGAGAAAAAGGGATACAGCGGTGTCGGGCTCTACTCTCGACGCGAGGCCGACTCCATCGAGACCTCCATCGGGGGCGAGGCGTTCGACGCGGAGGGTCGGGTGCAGATCGCACGGTTCGGGAAGTTGACGATCGCGAACGTCTATTTTCCGAATGGCAGCGGGAAGAATCGGGACAACAGCCGCATCCCCTTCAAGATGGATTTCTACCAGCGCCTCTTCGATGTCCTGGAAGCGGATCGAGCCGCTGGAAATCCGGTCCTCGTCATCGGCGACTTCAACACCGCGCATCGGGAGATCGATCTCGCGCGCCCGAAGGCGAACGTGAAGACGAGCGGATTCCGCCCCGAGGAGCGCGAGGAGCTGGATCGCTGGTTGGACAACGGGTGGACCGACACGTTTCGGCATTTCCATCCGGACGCGACAGATCATTACAGCTGGTGGTCTCAGCGCTTCGGCGTGCGCGAGAAGAACATCGGCTGGCGCATCGACTATGTCTTCGCGAGTGAGGGCGCTATGCAGCATGTCCAGGGCGCCGGGATCCATCCGGACGAGCGCGGATCGGACCACTGCCCCATCACGGTCGAGGTCGACGAGGCCATTTTCGGCTGAGGGCTCATCTTGCCAGGGGGGCTGGGATCCCCAGGAGTGTGGAGCTTCTGGGCGGCTCGCTGTCCACGTTGCGGGTGTAACTCCGTTGGTAGAGTATCTGCTTCCCAGGCTGAGGGTCGCCAGTTCGACTCTGGTCACCCGCTCCAGACCCTTGAGGGGAGCTCATCAGGGCCCCCCTTTTTTCATGCGCTCTCCAGCCCTCCGGCGTGGCGTCGGGGAGTAGTTTCCGGCAATCAGTCCCACCAGATGCGGGGTCGGATGCCCAGGGGCACTCCGTCGATCGTCACCTCGATCACGGAGCTTCCCGCCTCCTCCGGGGCGACGAGTCGCCGCTCCCAGACGTGCTCCCCGCTCTCCTCGATGGGGCCAGCAAACGTGGCCTCTCCCCAGGGCGCCTCGATGGTGACCACGGCATCCATGGGAGCGCTGAACGTGTCATGGGGACGGACTTGAATGCGCATCTCCGCTGCGCTCCCGGCGGGGAGGTGGCGCGACGGCGGGTCCAGGGTGATCAGCGGGGGCTCTTCGATCACATGCACGCCCTCTGCCGGAAGATCCTGAAGCGTCTGCACTTGGCCGGAGGGCCATGTCACGCGCAGGGTGTCCACCGTGTCCGCCGTGCCCGTCCCGAAGAACACGAGGGGCTGGGAGACGACATGGGGAGAGATCGCGTTGCCCATCACTCCGAGCTGCGGGGGCGTCGCCGCGGTCTCCACCGCGATGAGCGCGCCCATCCCCAGGGGATTGCTGGTGGTCCCCCTCAACTCCACGGCGAATCCATGGTGAGGCGTCGTCAGCTCGTTGAGGTACACCCTGGGGAAGCTTCCCGCCGAGCCAATGATCAGGTCCGCGCGGCCGTCTCGATTGAGATCGCCCACGGTGATCGAGTACCAGTTTCCGGTGGCGTCGAGCCCTGTCTGGTCGCTGATGTTGTCGAAGACGAATCGACCCCGGTTTCGGAAGCTCGTCACATGCTGCATGGCCCAGGAGTCGTTGTTGGCATCCCCCTCCAGGAGGTTCTTTCCCTCCTGGTCCCCGTGGGCGATGAGGAGATCCATGAAGCCGTCCAGATCCAGATCGACCGGGGCCATGCCCCAGGGGATCATTCTGCGCGGTCCGCTGAAGGAGACAGGAGCCGAGTGCTGAAGCTCAGCCGTACGGTCGATGAACGCGCCCTCGTCCGTGCCTTCGAACATCCCGTGGTGATGGATCATGCTGATCGCGAGATCGAGGCGTCCGTCGTGGTTGAAGTCCATCAAGGCGCAGCCCATCGGTTCCGCGATGGAGATGGGGCCGAACGACACCTTCGGGTTGCTCTTGTAGACGCTCAAGAGGGGCGTAGGGTCGAACCCCTGGAAGGATGGGTTCCCATTCGCATCGAGGGGGCCGGCCTTGAAAAACGCCGGACTGGGATTGCCGTTTGAGCAGTTGTGCCCTCCGCTGAACGTCAGCATCGCCTCGCCCAGGAGCGGGCGCGCAAACACGACCTCCGCCTTGCTCTGCGGGCCCTGTTCGAACCACTCCTCTCGTCGGGCATAGGCGCGCTCTCCCACGCGGATCAGGGGGTGAATGGTCGCGCCATCGGAGTCGCTGCAGTTCATCTCCGAGAAGAGGATGTCCAGCCAGCCATCGGCGTCGAGATCCACGAGGTCCATCGCGTGGGATTGAATAAAACGCTCGTCGTCTGCCGGGGAGGGGATCGGGCCGCCAGACGTCAGGACGCCGGCCTTGTCCGCGTAGAGGATCGGGCTGTGATGGACCGGGTCCCTCTTCCCCTGGACGAAGACCTTTCGGAAGTGGAGCGTGATGAAATCCGTATGGGAGTCTCCATCCAGGTCGGCTGCGGCGCTGATCGCTCCCGGCTCGACGCTCTGCCCCTTCGTGAGGAGATCGTCCACGGGGAGGAGCTTTTGTGTGAGGGGGTCGAAGCGAAAGACCCGGAATGACTTCTCCGGATGACAGCATTGAGTGTTCCCAATGAGGATCTCGGGGAACGAGTCTCCATCCAGGTCGGCGAAGATCCCCGAGGAGAGATCGGGGAAACTCGTGCTGGTAGCCCTGTCCACGCGGAAATCACCTGGAGCGATCGGGAGCGGAAGCTCGGTGAACTGCCCAGAGAGGCGCATCTCCGGGGAGGTCGGTCCCTTCGCGGCCGGGAATGCCGGCGCGTCCTCCTCCTCGCAGTGGTCTCCTCGAGGGCAGCTGCGTTCGTCGCCAGGAGGTTGCTCGTCGTCTGCCGGCGCTGATGCGGAGGCTCCGCATCCGATCAGGAAAAGAGCGGTGATCGCGAGCAGAATGCAAACGGAGTGAACTGTATGCTGTGCTCGTCGAACTCTCATGCCGTTCCCTCATCAGCAGGCGCCATGTGCTTGTGGAGGCATCGATTGAAACAGGGGGTTAGAGTAGCAGACTCTCGAACGAGGGTTTAGGCGTTTGCGTTTTTTCCTGAGGCCGAGTGGGCGTGGCGAGCCGTCACGGGGGGATGGAATCATGACTGGAAAGACCTGGGCGATTGTGGCCTTGCTGGCAGCGGTGCTGCTCTTCAAGTTCTTCACCGGGCCCCGCGCTCCCGAGCAGGTGAACGCCATGCAGGAGTCGGTGGCCTCCGGGGGCCTGCTCCTAGACGTGCGCAGCCCGGGGGAGTTCTCGGGGCATCACCTCGAGGGGGCGCTCAACATCCCCGTGGCTGAGCTGGCGGGTCGGATCGCTGAGATCGGAGACAAGGACCGGGCCGTGGTGGTCTATTGCGCGTCGGGGATGCGGAGCAAGGCGGCGGCGGATCTGCTCACGAAGAGCGGATTCCAGAACGTCCACGACCTCGGCACCTGGCGCAACTGGCCCTGACTCTCCTTGAAATGAAAGCGCTTGTCCTGCGCAGATGGCTGGTGCTCATCGGCTGGCGATTTGACGCTCCTCCATCCGCTCCATGCGTGCCTCGAGTGACAAGAGTCGTCCCTGCAGAACGGCGTTTTCGGCATGGGAGACAGCCAGCTCATCCCGAAGATCCTGGACCTCATCGAGGGAAGCCAGCTCCTTGATCGCCTCGATGAGGTAGCCCACGAGTTTGTTGTAGGCGATCGCCTTGAAGCCGTCTTTGGCCTCTCGGACGACCTCCGGGACGACCTCTTCGACCTCCTGGGCGATGAGCCCGATGTCCTGACCTGTGGGCAGTTCGGTGTCAGAGAACTCG
>CAVOCR010000169.1:0-5386 GCA_963694245.1 Myxococcota bacterium | reverse complement strand
TTCTTTCACAAACGTTCGGGACGAAGCGCGGATGCGGTGGACAAGACGACGGTACGGATCTTCAAGATCGCGTTGATGTTTCATTTCACGGTCCTCTCCCGAATCCTGTTTCGAGGGACCAGTCTCGACAACGCATCGGACGTGGTCGGTCAGCTCTTCGCGGGGACGTCCTCTCTGGCGAATGTCGGCGTGGGAGTCTGGGCTGCGATTGGGATCGCCATGCTGATTCATTGGACTCCGAAGCGGTGGGCCGACTCCGTACTGCACCGATTCATTCATTGGTCGCCATGGAAGCAGGGTCTTGCGTTGGCGGGAGTGGCGGCGATTCTCCTGCAGGTCGCGACCGATGAGGTCGTCCCGTACATCTATTTCCAGTTCTAGGGAGCGAAGGGTGGACAATCAGGCACATCGCAAAGCCCCCGAGAGTCTCGACGAGCATCGGGCGGGGGTGCGCCATCTCCGCCTCACGATCGGGGTGTTTGTGGTGTTGTGCCTGACGCCCTACCTGCACCCAGACCTCCAGGACTTTCAGGTCTGGTCCCAGGCGGATGACCCCATTCCCTTCTCCTCATTGCTGGACCTGGACTCCGAGAGTTCGTCGGTGGCGAGTGGGGGCATTGCAGCACCGGCGGTGATGCATCAGTCGGACGAGGGAAGCCGGACGGTGGTCGAGCGTCAGCTCGGCGAGACGATCGCGGACAATCTCGGAGAGCTCGCGATCGGCCCATCCGATGGAGACGAGGGCGAACCAGTCTTCCCGGCGGAAAGGGAATCAACGGCGGATTCAGCGGGGGAGGAAGCGTCCCCGGTCCCCGTGGTTGAGCCGGACCCGCCGGAGCTCCGGATCGCCGCCGCGGAATTTGAGGGGGTGGAGGAGGCGATCGTGCTTCCCGAGGGCCCCGGCATCTCCGAATTCTTCGAGTCCCTGGGAAAGACCGCACGGGGCGAAGCAGGCGCAGTGACCCGGGTCGCGCATTTCGGTGACTCCACGATTGCGGCGGATGACATCACGCGGACTGTTCGCAGCAATCTGCAACGGCGGTTCGGCGACGCGGGTCACGGATTCATCCTCGCGGGCAAAGGGCATCTCCCGTACCGACACAAGGGAATCGTCTGGAAGCCCAGCGGCTGGAAGGTGTCCTCCCTCATTCACGGTCGCCGTGATGATGGTCACTATGGCTTCGGAGGGGTCGTCGCGTCTTCCTGGGGAGGAGGCGTCACGCGCATCAAGACGGCCACTCGCGGTGAAATCGGACGGCATGTGGGGAGCTTCGAGATTTTTCATCAGACGCATCCCGCAGGGGGAACGATTCGGGTGCAGGTCGATGGCGGGGAATGGTCGGAGTTTTCGACGAAAACCGAGGAACTCGGCGAGAGTTCGCATGTCATTTCGCTGGAGGACGGTCCCCATGAACTGGTCTACCGAGCAGGGGGAGGAGGCCACGTCCGCTTGTATGGGGTCGCGCTGGAACGCCCGGTTCCCGGGGTCGTATGGGATTCGCTCGGGATCGTGGGCGCCCGTGGATCGCGCTTGTTGAACTGGGATGAGGCGCATCTCCGGACGCAATTCGCCCGGCGGGATCCAGACCTCATGATTCTGCAGTTTGGCGGAAACGAGGCGAGCGATCGGATGAAGATGGAGTGGTATCGCTCCAAGCTGACCGAGGTGGTACGCCACATGCGCAGCGCTTCCCCCGGGGTTCCCTGCATGGTGCTCGCGCCGCTGGATCAAGGGGAGAATCATCGGGGCCGGATACGGACCATGCCGAATCTGCCGAAGATGGTGGCGATTCAGGAGGAAGTGGCGTTGGAAGAAGGGTGCGCCTTCTGGAACACCTGGGCGGCGATGGGCGGCGAAGGAGCGATGCGCCGGTGGCAGAAGACGGGTCTCGGGGGAAGTGACTTCCGCCATGCGACGCCGCGGGGCTACGAGGCGATCGGCAACATGTTCTACAAGGCTCTCTTGAAGGCCTTCGATTCCCACCTTGGGAAGCAGGGCGGTGCGTCCGCGAGCGCGATGCCCGTCGACACGGATGTCGTGGACCCGGAAGACGCCGCAGGGGATTCCGCTGGGGTGGAGCCGTTCGATGCGGGATCTCTTGATGCGGGAGTCGCAGACGGAGACTCGGATGCCTCGGAAGGGGATGCCTTTTCGACGGAGGGGGGCGACGCGGGTGCGCCGGACACCGTGGAGCTCAGTTCCCCGGGTGGGGGAGAAGCTCCTCGTCCGGAAGAAACCCCCTGAGGAGGGCCCGGTAGAGGGCTGCAGCGACCCGGTTGTAGCCGCGGCGGGTCAGGTGGACATGATCCCTGCTGGCCATGGCCGGTTCCGTTCGTGTCCATTTCAACATCGACATCTCGCCGCCCATGAACGCCACCAGGTCAAAGAACGCACATCCAAATTCAGCGGTGACCTTCTTCTGCACCGTGATCAGCTGAGCCGTCCGGGGCCGCGGACCCCACCGTTTTTTTCCGATGCTGATCGGACGATCGGAGGGGCCAATGTAGAGGCACGATGCATTCGGAGCGGCTGCTCTTGCCCGCGCAAGAACCGAACGCAGTCTCTCTTCATAGGCGTGGATGGGGTCGTTGTCGTCCCCGCTTTCGTTGGTGCCATAGGCGAGCGCGAGGAGGTGGGGGTCCCTTCGGGCGATATGCGCGTTGTAGAGCGCTTCATCCCAGATGAGGTGGGCACTCGCTCGGGCTCCGTTGACGCCGAGGGAGTCCAGAACGACGCCCGGAACGTCGCGATCGAGCGCGACACCAAAGAGTCGGACTTCGCCGTCTCCGGACGGATGCACTTCCAGGCGGTGGGGGCCGTCCGGAACTCGAAAAGTCGCGTATCGCGGCTCCATGATCAGGCTGCTGCTATCCACATGCTGGACGAGCTTTCCGTCGATTCGAATGTCAAAGGACCCCCCGGCGGGTTGTCCCAGATAGTAGACATCAAAGGTGCCTACGGCTCGTCCATGCTCATTGTCGAGGGTGGTCGCGACGCTGCCGTAGTTCATCGGGTCGGATGTGGAGATGCTGACGCCCGCGAGACCGTAGAGGTGATCCGCCCGTGCGTCGGGCTTCCCGACCCAGTCCCCCCACCAGGTGAGGGTGCCGTCGATGTTCACGTCGGAATGGCGATAATGGCGCCAGGGTTTCGCGGGGAGCACGAAACCGTGGCCTGCATCTCCGAATTTCGTCTGGAGCATTCTCCGGAGCGTTCCCGTGAACGTGTCACTCGCCACGTGGGAGGCGCCGTAGAACATCATCCGGGTGGACCCCTTTCCGTCACGGGTCTGCTCCAGGGCCGCATGCAAGGCATCCATCGCGTGCCCAGACGGGTCGTGGAGAGGGATGTCGATGCCGACTGCGTCCGCAGGGATCTTCTCCGGTGTTTTCGCCCCCAGCAGGAGGATCGCGAGCGCGGGCCACAGGAAGCGGCAGAGGCGATGGATTGGCGAGGACATCACGGACATGGTTTTCAGCATGCGCACTCCCGTAGGGAGATCAAGAAGGGCCGGACCCTTTCCTCGGACCCGGTGAGCCGGTAGGGTTTCTGCAGACGGTCTTTGGAGGTGGAGTTGGCAGTTCTACGGCTCATGGGTGTGCTCGCGGCTCTCGGGTGCGGGATGATCGCTTGTGGGGCGGAGCCTGCCCTGGGAGTGAACGCCTCGGGGGAAACGGGAATTCCCCCGGAGGGCGACGAGGGGACTGGTGAATGGCGCGGCGGCGCGACCGGGGGCCAGGGAACGGGTTCGGGCACGGATGGCTGGAGCTCGCAGGAGGACGGTGCTGGCGAGGAAGAATCGGGGTTTGAGGAAGAGGAGACGGGAGACGAGGAAGGCGAGGATTCCGGCGAGGGCATTGGATTCGACGCAGCCCCCGCGGAGCTCATTGTCAGCGAGATCTTCTACAATCCATTGACCCTCAATGATCCGGACGGTGAGTGGTTCGAAATCACGAATGTCGGGAAGCGCTCGATCCCGCTCAATGAACTGGTGGTGATCACTGCTGGGGGAGGGGGCATCGTTCAGGGACTCGGGCTCCTCATGCCCGGAGCTTCCGCGGTCATCACGCGATCGGCATATCCCTCCGCTGTTCCTTTTGCTCTTGTCCCGGACGGAGTCCTGCCCATGATGGCGCTGCCGGATGCCGGGGGCCATATTCAATTGTGGATGAAGGGGGTCCTTCTGGATGTCGTGGAGTATGTCCCGGGGATCGGTCCTCCCCTGGTGAAGGGGGCTGCCATTCAGTTGGCGCCAGATCAGTTTTCAGCCTCCAAGAACAACAACCCCGCCCATTGGTGTGTGGCCCTGCAAGCCTACGCGCCCAAGGAGCATGGAAGCCCGGGGGAATGGAACCCGGAGTGCTTCGTTCCGGGGGAGTCGGGTGAGGTCGGAGAGGAGACGGGCGAGGACGAAACGGGAGGAGATGAAGAGACCGGGGAGGACGGTGGCGAGGTCCTGGAGGCGCCCCCCGTGCAGGCACCCGGGGTACCTGTGGGCCCGGGCGGAGGCCTCGTGATCACCGAGGTTCTCTACAACCCGATGGCGGTGACCGATGAACAGGGAGAGTGGTTTGAAGTCGCGAACACGTCTTTCGTGGACATCGATGTCCGGGGCCTGACGGTTTCGGATCCCGTGGGGGACCACCTCATCGAGGGAGCCAGTCCATTATGGGTCAAGTCCGGTGAGCTCGCGGTGTTCGCCAAGAGCGGGAATCCCCAGGCAAACGGGGGCGTGAACCCTCTGGTTGTGTTTGGAGGAATCTCCTTGAACAACACCGGCGATCTGCTCGTTCTTCGGAACGGCCCGATTGTTCTCGATGAGGTCTCCTGGAGCTTGCAGGGACAGCTCACTCCTCTCGAAGGCGTCTCCATGGCCCTGGACATGGATGCCTGGAATTCGGACGACAATGATGAGTTCGGCCAGTGGTGCGCGAGCGCGGTGGGATTTGGCGCCGGGGATCTGGGGACGCCCGGAGAACCCAATGGCTATTGCACGGGTACGGGAACCGGGCCCGTGGGTTCGATCGATGGCCTCGTCATCACGGAGATGATGGTGGATCCCGCAGCCGTCTCGGATGCCAAGGGCGAGTGGTTTGAGCTCCACAATCCCTCGAACGCCCCGCTCTACATCAATGGGCTCGTGATTGAGGACGCCGGTGGACAGCACGTCATCTCGTCGGGAACCCCTCTGCAAGTTGGCGCAGGCGAGCATGTGGTGCTGGCTCGCTCGGGGAGCGTGTCGAAGAATGGTGGGCTGGATCCCCTCTACACCTATTCCGGGATCAGCTTGAACAATGGCGGGGATCATCTCGCCATTCGGCTGGGCATGACGGTGATTGACAAGGTGGACTACGCGATTGATCCGGACTTTCCCGTGGTGAAGGG
>CAVOCR010000168.1:0-5420 GCA_963694245.1 Myxococcota bacterium | reverse complement strand
TCCCTTCCGCGATCCCTGCATTCCGAAGCGCCGTATCACTGCATATCCACAGCCCGCCCGCAGGATCAAAGGCGCAATTGTCGGGATTCGAGAGCCAGTCCTCCCCTCCTCCGGCGGCCGCCGACCCGCCCGTGAGATGGACTTTCCACCCCGCTGAGTCTGCGCCGTGGTCCCCTCTTCCCGGCGTCAGTTCCAACGCATGCCCGTACAGGTTGGGGCCCATTGGATTGCCCGGGTCCACTCGTTCGGGTGTGCGCCCGGAATTGCCTGAGAACATCACCATGATGCGGCCGGTACGGGGACACAGCGCGATTCCCTCGGGCCGATCCATCGGCGTGGCGCCCACGATCGCGGCCGCATGACGGGCCTCAATCATCACATCGCCCTGGTCCCTGAATCCCTCGCCAGCCACCAGCCCATTCCTTCCCTGCTCAAGCGGGAGCCAGCGAAGACTGCCATCGGACTGGAACTTCCCCACGGTCAACACGCCCTCATCCAGAAGCCGCCCGGACTCCTCCACGGACATCCCAGAACGCCAGGGGTTCGCGGAGACGAACCGATAGAGGCACTCGAAGCGCTGGTCATCTGCAAGATACACGACAACCCGCCCGTCGGCAGCGGAAGCGACAACGGCACATTCATGCTTGAAACGACCGAGGCCAGTTCGTTTCACAGGACGTCGCGTCGGGTCCCGGGGATCGAGTTCGACGACCCATCCGAAACGATTGAGTTCGTGGGGCTCCTTGTCGACTGAAAAACGGGAATCGACCCGAGACCAACGACTGTCTGCGATGGGCGCGACGCCGAAACTCCGAAGTGAACGCTCCTCGGGATGGCCCGAGAGCTGGCCCTCGAAGAAGTCCTCCACATTCTCCTCGGCGATGAGAACCGTGCCCCAGGGCGTGACGCCCCCGGAACAGTTCGCGAGGATTCCATTCACCACACGGCCGGTGGGGTCAGCACTTGTCTTGAGGCGGCGATGACCTGCCGCGGGACCGGCGACGTCACACCAGGTGGTGTGCGGCGTCACCCGACGCGCGTGAGGCCCCGGGACAGGGTGCCAACGGCCTTCCTTTCTGGCGACGTGAAGGACGGAGTGCCCCATGGACGCCATCTCCACCCGAAGCTCGGGAGCCGGCATGCGATCACGGGCATCCTCCCAACTGGAATACCCCGGCATCATCATCCACGGATTGCCATACTCATGATTGACGCAGAGCAGGCCCGATGCCCCCCGGCTTCCCGGGTCGGGTAGAAACGCGTTGAAATCGCAATTGAACCCAAATCGTTGAAGCTGCTCCGACTCCGTCATCCGACCAATGTTGGGGTGAGGAGCTCCGGTCGCGAGGTCGTCCCCCCAGGCAATCACCCGATCCACCTTCAGATGAGATGCCCAATGCAGTCGGTCATCCGGGATCTGGGGGAGGCCATGGCGGGTCTTCCGCGGGCCCGCAATCGCTGCGGAGACATGGGCTGGGAGCCATCCGACTCCCGCGATTCCGGCGAGAGTCCACAGAGCCTGGCGACGCGTGATCATGGCTTCCTCCTGCCTTCGTTTGTACCACGAGCGAAGCCGTCATGTCCCCGGCGCGCCGACGAACGGTCACCTGCACAGATAGATGGAGATGCTCATGACCACGAGGACGAACGCCAGGATCCGCGCAAGCGCAATGAACTCCTTGCGTACGAGTTCACCCCCGCTCTCCCCCGCCTGGGAACGGAGACTCTTGATCAACTGCGTGGTTGGTCGGCTTCCGTCTCGCATGATCGTTCCTCAGGCCGTTTCCAGTCCCGTACATTGGCAAGGACGCCTGAATGCAGTCTCCCGATATGTGAAACGGTTTCCAGCCCGGTCATCAATTTCGGTTTCATTTGTTTCGAACTCGCCTCTCCAACGGGGGAGGAATGGCGGCATCCGAGCGCGTCTGGAGCACGTTTGGATGCCTCACGAGAAGGCAAGCCACGCTCTTCATTCTGGGGCGGCAGGCAATCGCGATTGCCGACCTGCGTCCCTCGAAGAAGCCCTGCCTGGGGGACACGAGCGCCCACGCGCTGTCCTCGTGGAGAGCCCGTGGGGCCTCGCGATCGACCTCCGGCTGTGCTAATGATGCCGGCCCACTCAGGAGGAATCATGACCCCCACACTCTCCCGTTTGTCCCCTCTCCTCATGGCGTTCCTGATCAGCGCATGTTGCCAGGCACCCGTCCCTGCTGGCGATTCCGGACCTGCCCCAAATGCCGAGGACGCACCGACGGTCGCCGAGGCGATGGCGTTTCTGGATCAGGTCGAGACCCGACTTCTCTCGCTCTGGGTTCACAATGAACGCGCCGCGTGGCTGAAAGAGACCAACATCACCCACGACACGGAGAAGATCTCGGCGGAGGCCAGTGCAATGCTCATGAGCTTCACCGCCGAGACCGTCCCAAAGGCGACTCGCTTCGACGGGGTCACGCTCTCGCCGGAGGCGCGACGCAAGATGAATCTCCTCAAGCGCTCCCCCACGCTTCCCTCGCCCCCCGATGCGGCGCTCACGGCGGAGCTGGCGGAGATTGCAGCCGGCATGCCGAGCAGCTACGGCAAGGCCCAGGCCTGCGAGAACGGGGTCTGTCGGACTCTCGGAGAGCTTTCAGAGGTGATGGCGAGTTCCCGCAATCCCACGGAACTGCTCGCCGCATGGAAGGGCTGGCGGGACGCAGCCCGCCCCCTCAAAAAGAGCTACCAACGCTACGCCGAACTGGGCAACGAGGGCGCCCGAGGTCTCGGATTCAAGGACCTCGGCGCGCTGTGGCGCTCCAAGTACGACATGGACCCCGATGCTTTCGCGGAGGAGACGGACCGCCTCTACGGTCAACTTGAGCCGCTGTACCGCGATCTTCACTGCCATGTGCGCGCCCGTCTCAACGAGATACATGGGTCCGAGATCGTACCGCTCGACAAGGCCATCCCCGCGCATCTGCTTGGAAACATGTGGGCTCAGAGCTGGGGCAACCTCTTTGACCTCCTCGCTCCCGAGCCGGCCGAGAGCCTGAATCTCGATGCGATTCTCGCGAAAAAGTACCCCCAACCCACGGACATGGTCCGCCAGGCGGAGTCCTTCTTCACCTCCCTGGGAATGGAGGCCCTCCCAAAGACCTTCTGGGAGCGCTCCATGTTCGTGAAGCCGGAAGGCCGCGAAGTCGTCTGTCACGCGAGCGCCTGGGACATCGACTGGCGGGATGATCTCCGCATCAAGATGTGCATTCAGCCGACCCTGGACGAGTTCATCACCATCCATCATGAGCTCGGCCACAATTACTACCAACGTGCCTACAAGGAGCTGTCACCGCTCTTCACGGACAGTGCAAACGATGGATTTCACGAGGCCCTCGGGGACGTCCTCGCCCTGAGCGTGACGCCCTCCTACCTTGTGGAGATTGGAGTGCTCGACGCCCTTCCCCCTGACAGCCTGAATCCGCTCATGCGCCAGGCCCTCGACAAGGTCGCCTTCCTCCCCTTTGGACTGCTCGTCGACCGCTGGCGGTGGGATGTCCTGTCTGGCGAGACCCCGCCCGAGAACTACACCTCCGACTGGTGGAAGCTGCGGGAAAAATACCAGGGCGTCGCTGCACCGATGGAGCGGAGCGAAGACGATTTCGACCCCGGAGCGAAATACCATGTCCCCGGCGGAGTGCCCTATACGCGCTACTTTCTCGCGAGCATCCTGCAGTTCCAGTTTCATCGTGCCCTGTGTCGGGAGATTGGACACAAGGGACCGCTCCACACCTGCTCCATTCATGGCCACAAACTCGCCGGGGAAAAAATCCAGGCGATGATGGAGATGGGACTCTCCCGTCCCTGGCCCGACGCGCTGGAAGCGATCACGGGCTCCCGGGAGATGGATGCTTCCGCCATCACGGAGTACTTTGCGCCCTTGCATGCCTGGCTGAAGACCCAGAACAAAGGGCGCACCTGCGGCTGGTAATGGCGTCAGCGGACGAGCTGCATCATCGTGACGCGCTCCCCCTCATTGGAAAAGGAACGGAGGGGTTCCCACGTGCACCCGGTGGCGGCATCGAGAGTGGGCGTCCCCTCGACCACCACGACGGGCCCCAGATCACGTCGGGCGCGGAGCATCTCTCCGAAACCCGCGAGGGCCTCACGCGATGATGAGCTCTCGTCCAATCGGCCGTGGGGGAGCAGGGTGAGCACCGCCGTCCCCGAAGGAATCTCCTCGGCGACCCCTCCCGGTGTTCCCAGGTGAAACGTGCATTGTTCCTCCACGCCCGCCCGTTTCGCCGCGGCGTCTGCACTCCGAATGTCATCGAGATTCACATCACTCCCAAACACCCGTCGAGCACTCGATGAGAGGTGGGAACCCGTGGCTTCGGCATAGGCGAGCGCATCGTGCGTCGGCCAGTCCTCGAACGCGAAGTGTCTCCCCGGAAGCGTGAAATCACCGTCCCGTTGGATCAACGCGGACTCGATGGGCAGTGTGCCTCCCCCACAAAAGGGGTCCCAGACGCTCTGGTCCTCGCGAATCGCCGCAGCCCTCACGCATGCCGCGGCCAGCGTTTCTCGGAGACCGCCCGCATCTTCCGGAAGCCGATACCCCCGCTCGTGGAGCAGTCGCCCCCCGGCATCCACGCTGATCGTGGCGCGATCCTTGTAGAGCCGGATGGACAAGGTGGGATCCTGAACGGTCTGGGGGATGCCCTCGGTCCTTCCACGAAGAAGAGATTGAAGGCGGGATTTCACTGCCTCGGAATTGGAGAGTTGTGATTTTCGACAGGTCACAATCACTGGAGGCACCGCTCCCCGAGGGACATACGCCGCCCAGGCGAGCCGCTCCAATCCTTCGAGCAGACTCTCAAACCGGGTCGCTTTGAAGCGCCCCATGCGGACTCGCATGCTCTCGCCGAGACGCGTTCTCCGGGCGATGCGCCAGATCTCCGGCGCACTGGCGCGGACCTCCACACCCGCCTCCCGTTTCGACACCTTCGTGCCGGGAAGGATGTCTTCCATCTCTTCCAGAAGCAGGTCTTCCAGACCGGGACACACAGCGATGAAGAGAAGATACCGAGTCGCAGACACGGGGACCTCCGGGGCTCACCTCAACAATCGTCGATTGGTGCCATTCCGTCCACCCCTGGCGCTGCTTGCCGAACTGACACATGCTCAGGTCATGAGCACGTGGGCGATTGGCGACATTCAAGGGTGCTGGGCCTCGTTGGAGACCCTGCTCACCCGCATCGACTTCCGTCCATCCCAGGACCGACTCTGGCTCGTGGGGGATCTTGTCAATCGAGGTCCCCGCTCCCTCGACGTCCTCCGATGGGCGATGAAGCACGACGAATCCATCACGATCGTCCTCGGAAACCACGATCTGCACCTCCTCGCAGTCGCGGAGGGCATCGCCCCGCAATCCCCAGATGACACTCTCA
>CAVOCR010000167.1:0-5436 GCA_963694245.1 Myxococcota bacterium | reverse complement strand
AAGAACGGAATGAGGGGTGTCGGCGTGGTGCTTCTGGTGATGGGGTCGGTCACCGGCGCCTTTGCTGCGGAGAGCCGCGAGGGGATGTTGGAGGGGTCGCCGGGAGAGGTGTCCCAGACAACGGAGGTCCCGGATGCGCCGGATGCCCGGGACGACCGCCGGGGGGATCGACGGGCTCGGATCGCACGGAAAATTCAGGCGGTCCACGCAGCCCACGTGGCATCGGCGCTCGAGTTGAGTGCAGAGGAGAGCGCAGTGGTCCTTCCGGTGCTCCGCGACATCCAGAAGAAACGGCATGAGGCGCATCGAGCGACAAGAAAGGCCCATGAGGCGCTGTCGACGGCGTTTCGAGCAGGGGAGGGCGATGTGGAGCCCCTTCGGGCGGCCCTGGTGTCGGCTCGCGAGAAGGATCGGCAGGGGGAAAAGAGCCTCGTTGTGGGTCTGTGTGCAGTCTTGAGTCCGCGTAAATGCGCGTTGTTCACGCTCGAGGCGCCTCGTCTTGAGCGGGAGGTCCGGCGTGCGATGCGGGACCTCAGGAAGGGCGGGAAAGGGGAGCGGCCCGGCCGCGGAATGCGGGGTCCACGTGGACAAAGGGAAGGCAAAGGGCGGCGGGGAGGCCCTCCGCATCACTCCGGGGGTGGCGAGGACTGGGCTCCCCCTTCTGGGGATTCCGGGGGCGGATTGTTCGAGGATTCTCGGAGGCCCTGAGTGGCGTCTTCCCCTGGCCCCAGTTCGTCGGGACCCGGCTCGGCCTGGGGAGCTTCTCGGGGGCTCTTCACAAAGCGGACATGGAAATGGTGGTCGTGCCCCCGAAGGTGGCGAATGAGGCGTGAACGCCCCGACCCTCTCTTGTCCGGATACTCAAACATCCGATGGAGATCGGCCTTCTTGTAGCCTTGACGCCGGGCTTCCCGGTAGAGGCGGCGCTGGAGCCGGTAGTCGATGTAGAACTGGTGAACCTGGCCCGTTGCGATGAAGGACTCCAGAAGCGCGAGCGTCTTTTCCGCATCGAATTTCGAGTTGGGGGGAGTCGCGAACCAGTCTTTTCCGTCGTTTCCCTTGAAGAAATAACCGATGTCCGCATCGATTCCGACTCGGTGGCTCTTGTGGGGAGGCATGTAGCCCCCGTTCTTGAAGCTCAAGTCACCCACATAGATCGGGGCTGTGCCCGGGTACTTCCGTGCGAGATCCGCACACGCGGTCATGATGGCGGAAACGGTGTGGGGGGTGCCCCACACCCTCTTGCGTCGGGGCGCGATGAACCCCACTCCCGTGGAGGGAAGAGACACTCCGTCTTTCAAGATGTGTGGACCGCCCCCGGGCTCGAGGTGGCAGACTCGCAAATGATCCCCGGGACGGAGACGGCGTGATTTTCGTTTGCCATTCAATCGAAGAAGGGCTTTCACGGTCGTCTTCCGCTTCTTCGCGATGCGGCCGAGATAATCGCCCTTTTTTACCGTGTAATCGCATCCGCGGGTCCATTTTCCCGAGCTTTTCTTGTTCTTTTTTTTCTTCTTTTTTGTGCTCGATCGTGGCTTTCGTGACTTCTTCGGTGTCGAGGCTTTGGCCTGGCTCTTCCGGAGCTTGAGAACCTGACCTGGACGGATTCGGTCGCCCTTGATTCCGTTGAGTTTACGGATCACGTCCACTGCGACGCCATGCGTGTGAGAGATGCCTGAGAGCGTGTCCCCCTTCTTGACGTGATGCGTCCGGGGTGCCCGGAGGGGATCCGCGATCGCGTCGTCTGCCGCCACGCCGTGGGAGAGGCAGAGTCCGATCACGAGGAAGAGAAGGAGGCGCCACGATGGGCGCGCTGGGAAGGCGTCGTGCATGCAGCACGAACATGTCGCCCCAAATGCCGAAGCGCAAGACAGTCGTTTGACACGATGAGGGGGGGGCGCGTAAAAATGGTCATGCACCCCAGTCCGTTTGCTGGACCCCAGGAGTCACCATGCGATCCCAAGCCCTTGCTGTCCTTGTCTGCGTGTCCATCGCAGGTTGTCTCGGAGACGGGCAACCGCTCCTTGACGGATACGAGGGAGGCAATTCCACAACGCCGGAAGAGGATACCGGGGCAACGCCCGAGGACGCCACGGAGGAGTCCGGGGGCGATGTCGTGGCTGTGGAGGATGCCTCCGTGGAGTGCACCTGGCCCCCAGAGGGGACCGGCTTTGGACTCGGGGACACCTTCAGCCCCGGGATGCTTCTTCGGGAATGCGATGGGACTGAGCGCACACTCGGTGAGTTGATGTGCGGACACAAATTGACGTTGATCGACCTCAGTGCAGGCTGGTGCCAGCCGTGCAAGGAACAGGCGGCCACGCTGGATGTGGAGATCTACGAGCCGTACAAGGAGCAGGGCCTGCAGGTCGTGTCCATCATCTTCCAATCGGAGGATTCCGGGGTTGCGACGAGCTCCACGTGTGCAGAATGGCGGGATGCCTTCGAACTCACGAGCCCGGTTCTCACGGATCCCTTCTTCAATTCGAATGGGGGCGTGAAGGCGATGTTCGATGCCGCTGGGGGCGCGGCCCCTGTCAACATGCTGGTCGACGAAACGTTCACGATCAAGTACGTTCACAGCGGTGAAAAGCCCGTGGGCCTCGACAAGGTGATCGAAGGCTTCCTCTCCGAATAGGCGACACATGCAATCCATGACCAATCGACTTTTGCTGGCGGTTCTTCTGTGCGCGGGCTGCGCGCCTGCGGCGACTGGGGGCGCCTCGGAGGATTCCGTCGTGAAGACGGCCGCTGCTGCGCCTTCGGGCCCGGGCCTTGATCTTTCCGGGAAGCGGGGCACTCCGCTTCAGTCGTTCCAACTGAAAGATGTGCGCGGCGTTCCCTACCGTGTGTCGAAGCACCTCGGGAAGGACGTGATCATGATCTCGTTCTGGGCGACCTGGTGCGGCCCCTGCAAGCAGGAGCTCGCGGCGATGTCCCCCGTATACGATGAACTCGCGGGTCAGGGGTTTGCGTATCTTGCCATTTCAACGGACGGGCCCGAGACCTTGTCCGAAGTGCGCAGTTATGTCGGGAGCTACGGCTACGCGTTTCCGGTTCTGCTCGACAGCAAGTCCACGGTGCTCGACAAGTTTCATCCTACGGGAACGCTTCCCTTCTACCTTCTCGTGAACCGCAACGGTGAGATCGTGGAACAGCATCAGGGCTTCAGTACCGGTGATGAGACGAAGTTGCGGGCCAAGGTGCTCTCTCTCCTCGGCGAAGGTTCATGAACAGATTTCCTCGCATCTGGATGTGGCTTGTCCTTGCGCTGATGGTGCCCGCGTCCAGCGCAGAGGCCATCGAGCTCAACTGGGGGGCGCTGGGTGACGGCGGTCTGGCAATCACGGACTCACTCCAGATCCGCTATCTGGAGACGAACTTCAACAGCAGTGATGACGATGATGGGGTCCTGACGGTCCTCAACAAGCTCAACCTGGTCGGCACGGCCGGAGGATTCTCACTCGGATTTCGCGTGGACTCCGCTCATTACTTCTTTGAGCAATGCGTGGACGAGAGCGCGTGCCTCTTTCAGGATTATGTGAATCCGGAATTCAATTCGGAACATCTCCTCCCTGAAAAACTTCATTTCGGGTGGGAAGGATCCCTGGGCACGGGGAGCCTCGCCGTGAAAGCGGGGGACTTCTACACGTCGTTTGGGCGTGGCATGACCTTGAACATCCGCAAGGTGGATGAACTGGGGCTGGACACGTCGCTTCAGGGAGGTCGGGTGCATCTCCAGAATGACCATCTGACTTTTGAGGCGGTAGCGGGGCGCACCAACATCCAGAATGTGGCTCCCATCGACAATCGATATCTGGAAGATCCCGACGATG
The DNA here is from genome assembly GCA_963694245.1 of Myxococcota bacterium. Classification (GTDB taxonomy): domain Bacteria; phylum Myxococcota_A; class UBA9042; order JABWCM01; family JABWCM01; genus CAVOCR01. The sequence goes on along the minus strand of CAVOCR010000167.1, from coordinate 1,600 downwards.
TCATCGTGGGCATCGAAACCCTTGTGGGCGGCGATGGCATCGAACTCGGTGTGAGAGGAGTGCATGTCGAGTACGCGGATGCGACGGTGCTGGGACATGAGGAGAGCGCCACGATCGCGGGCGGGTCTCTCAACATCCCGGACATTGCGGGGATGTTCGCGGTCTACGTGGAGGGCGCGTTGAGCGCCTCTCATGATTATGATCCGCAGGCAGACTCGGCTCCCTTCTCCAATGTGCCCGGCAAGGCGTTTTACGGGGCCCTGAATGGTTTCTTTGGGGCCTTCAATCTCCTCCTGGAGGGCAAGCACTACCGACAGTTCCAGATTTCCCCCCGGGACAACACGCTCCGGACCGTGGGGATCGTCTACAACGCACCTCCGACGCTGGAGCGTTATGACCAGCTCGTATCGAGCACGTCGGATACAAGCGGCGCACGTCTCCGCCTCGATTACTATGTGCGGGCATCTGGGACGAGGGTCTATGCCAACGGGCTGTATCAGGCCTTCGCGACCGGTGGGAACGATCCTCTTGGAGACAAGGGGAAGCGTGCAGCGCACGTCTATCTGGGGTTTCGGCAGACGTTTGGAAGAGATGTTTCCGTGGAGCTTTCCGGAGGGTGGCGGGATGAGCGAGTCAGCGAACCGCTTCAGCCAGGCAAGAGCCTCCTGCGCCATTTGTGGCATCTCGAAACCGATGTGAACGTGAAGCTTGGCAACGAGCAGGCGCTCAACGTCAAGGCGGAGCACCGCACGGAGTGCAAGCCGAGTTTGAGCAGCAAGGATGAGGATTGCGGCCTGCTGGACTCCGAGGCGAGTGGACATCGGTTCCACCGGTCCCTGATCACAGCGACCTATGCGGTTCAATCTGTGCTTCGGACCAGTGTCCTCTACGGATACACGAATGAGCAGCCACGGGCAGTCCCGACCGACCATTTTGGTGTGCAGTTTGATTGGGATTTCATGGCAGGAAGTACATTGAGGGCCTTTGGTGGGAGTCTGCCGGGTGGATTCATCTGCGCGGGGGGCACCTGCGTGGATGTACCTCCTTCATCGAGTTATCGACTGGAGATAGTGAGCCGATTTTAGGCCGGGGAAGGGTCATGTTTGGGGTTGGACAGGCATTTCGGGGGGAAGCAAAGCGGTTGATGGAGACCATGGGTCTCGTCGAATCCCCGCTCTTTCGGGATGTGTCCACGCTCTTTGAGCGTGAACTCTCCCAGTCACTCACGATGCAGTTGCGATTCGATGCCAGCTTTCTGGCGGTCCTTGTTCGGAGCGATGTGCCGGATCTTCGTTCGCGGCTCTATTCATTGCTCGGGTCTCACAACATTGATTTCCCAGTCGCGAGCGGGTGCGAGAACATCGCTCGGGAGTTCCCGCATAGCCAATGGGGTTTGAAAGCGGCCATTTCGGGAGAGCTTCCCCATGCGAAACTCTCCCTGGACCGGGTTCTGGAACGCGAGGAGGTGCTGGAGGCACTTGCGATCCTGGATATCCCGAAAGGCTCTTCGATCCAGGCATTGGAAGCACTTGAGGAAATGACTGGAACGACCCAGATTCGGCGGCTCTCCCTCTCGCCGGGGAAACCCATCCGTGTCGAG
>CAVOCR010000166.1:0-5454 GCA_963694245.1 Myxococcota bacterium | reverse complement strand
GACGGATGAAACAGTGTTTGAGATCGTGAGCAGCTGGTCCAGTCATGACACGGTGTTCGTGGAGGGGTTTGCGAAAGGAGATGGCTCCGCGGAGCTGGTGATCTACGATTCGGAGGCGCTGACGGACGTGATCGCCGAGGCTCCGCTGCATGTGCAGTCCCCGGATGCCATTCAACTCTATCCAGCCAGTTCGGAGCTGCTGGACCTGCCGAGCGATCCCGTGGACCTGGAAGGGGGGCTTCAGATCGCGGTCGGAGGCACAGCGACCTTCCTTGTGCGCTACATGCATGAGGGGACGCGTCTTTTTGGAAACAACATTCTGGAGCCGAACGCGGTGGGAAGTGGAGTCAGTGTCGAGACCCGACAGACCCATCTCTTTGAGAATGATGAGTGGTTGCAGATCACGGTGAATGAGAGTGGGCTCCAGCAGGTCGAACTGATCCCCACCGAAGAGGGAGCGCAGTCGTTGTGGCTGGAGGGCGTGTCTCGCGACAAGGTCGTGCACTTCGATCTGGTGGGACAGTCCGAGTCGAAGGCGCATGCCGGCCAGATTCTTCGGGTGCTCGCCGAGGCAAAAGATGCGGATGGGAACCGCGTGCATGGGGTGGCTTCGGGCTGGACGCTCGAGAACTCTCCCATCGCCGGGAGCGGCGATCTCTATCAGTACACTCATGATCCCGATGCAGAACCTGTTCGCCTTGCTGCGTTTGCTGTCGGACTGGAAGGATCCATGGACATTCGCCAGAGCGACGGAAGTCTGACGGATGGCAATCGCATGCTGGGCTGCAGTTCCAGGACGGGACCCTCGGGCTCGGCCTGGATGGTGTTGTGCATCACGGGCCTCGCGGTGATGGCCATGCGGAGTCGGTCCAGCTCCTAGCGCAGGGGAATGCTCGCGGCCGCGAGTCGGGCCGCGAGGCGGGTGTTTTCACGGATGAGCGCCAGATTGGCCTGAAGCGTCCGGCCCTCTGAGATCCGGTGCAGCGCGCCGAGAATGGCTGGGGTCGCGTCTCGTCCTCGAGCTCCTTCGCGTTCGGCTTCTGCTTCCGCCTTCAAAAGCCATCGCCCCCAGTCCTCCGCGTCCAGTTCTTCCTCCTCGGGGACTGGCTGGACAATCAGGATTCCCCTTCCGGTGCGCTTGAGCTCTGCAAGGGCGAAGGCGGCCAGGCCCTCCACATCGTCGATGCGAATGTCCACGGAGGCTGCGCTTTTTCGAAGATAGAAGGCGGGAAAGGAGTCGGTTCGATACCCCACAACCGGCACGCCCAGGGATTCAAGCGCTTCCCGGGTCGAGACGACATCCAGGAGCGATTTGACTCCGCTTGAGATGACGGCGACGGGAAATCGCGCCAGGGCCAGGAGGTCTGCGCTGATGTCGAGATGTTCCCCGTAACCCCGATGCACTCCGCCGATTCCCCCCGTGGCGAAGAAGGGGATCCCCGCGGCGGAGCAGATTTCCATGGTCGTGCTGACCGTGGTGGCTGCCGTCAATCCCTGGTGGAGTGCGATCCCGAGATTGGCGGTGTTCACCTTCGGGACGTCTTTCTGGGCGAGCATGGCCTCCAGGTCGTCTGGATTCATTCCAGCGATGGGTCGCCCCTTGACCACCCCGACGATCGCAGGATGCGCTCCTGCCTCCCGGACGATGGCGGTGAGTTCGCGCGCAAGGGGAGCGGCTGCCTCTCGCGGGACGCCATGAACGAGGAGGGTGGTCTCCAGTCCCACAGCGGGCTCCAGCGCCTGGGAGAGCACCTTCATTCGGCGTCCTCTTCTCTCATCTGCCGGTAGATTCGCCCCTGTTCGACGTAGCGTTTCCAGCTGTACTCGATCCAGACGAGTTCCTTTTCTTTCAAGGGCCGCACGACCTTCGCGGGACTTCCGAGCACCATCGATCCGGGCGGAATGATCGTGTTCATCGTGACGAGAGAGTTCGCGCCGATGATGCAGTTTTCCCCGATGACGCAATTGTCGAGAAGGGTCGAACCCATGCCCACGATCGTGTTTCCCTCGACCGTGCAGCCGTGCAGGATGGCGCCGTGTCCGACCGTGACCTGGTCTCCGAGGCATGTGGTCGAGAGGTTTTCCGTCATGTGAATGACCGCTCCATCCTGGATGCTGGTCCGGGCACCAATGCGGATCGTTCCATCATCCCCGCGGATGGTCGCGTTGGGCCAGACCGTTGACTCTGCCCCGATGTCCACGTTTCCGATGACGACCGCGGCGCGATGAACCCAGGCCATGGGGTCCACGCGGGGGTGAAAGTCGAGGTAACGCTCCAACATTCTGAGCTCCTTTGAACAGGGATTGCCGGCCCACTGATAACGCTCACGGACTGGTTTTGTCGAGTCTTTCGCCCTTGCGCTGACGAGGGTTTCGGGCTACCTCTTCGCTTCATGAGTGAAGTCAAAGCCACGACGGGACTCCTCCTCGTCAATGTTGGAACTCCGGATGGGCCCGATGCACCTGAGGTCCGCCGCTTTCTGCGGGAGTTTCTCTCCGACCCCCGAGTCCTCGATCTTCACCCGATCGGGCGATGGATGTTGTTGAATCTGATCATCCTCCCTTTTCGCCCGAAAAAATCGTCGGAAGCCTATCAGCAGATCTGGACGGAGGAGGGCTCTCCGCTTCTGGTGAATTCCCAGGCGTTTGGAGCGGGCTTGCAGGAGGAGCTGGGGGATGCCTTCGCGGTCGAAGTCTGCATGCGGTATGGAAATCCCTCGATCACTTCGGCATTGGACCGTTTGCGGGCGCGTGGAGTCGAGCGATTCGTGGTGTTCCCGCTCTATCCTCAACATGCCTCTTCGTCGACGGGGACGAGTCTTCAGGAGATCTTCCGTCAGATAGGTGAGCGCTGGAATGTCGCGGATGTGACCACGATTCCCGCTTTCTACAGCGATGCAGGCTTCATCGCGGCTGCGGCTGAAATGTCGCGACCGGTGGTGGATGAACTGCAACCCGACCATCATCTGTTCAGCTTTCACGGTCTCCCCGAGCGCCATGTGAAGAAATCGGATGAGACGGGACGCCATTGCCTTCAGGTCTCGGAGTGCTGCGCGACGATCACGGAGGCCAATCGCTATTGTTATCGCGCCCAGTGCTACGCCACGGCGCGCCTGGTCGCTGACTCGATGGGGTTGCCGGAGGACAAATGGTCGGTGGCGTTTCAATCTCGCCTGGGACGAACGCCCTGGATCCAGCCCTACACCGATGAAGTGCTCCCTGTTCTCGCCCAGGAGAAGGGGGTCAAGCGCCTTGCCGTCCATTGTTCCGCCTTCGTGGCGGATTGTCTGGAGACGCTCGAGGAAATTGGGATTCGAGCACGCGAGGACTTTCTCGCGGCGGGTGGGGAGGACCTGCGGCTGGTTCCTGCGGTCAACGCCTCCGAGTCGTGGATTCGCGCAGCCGCGGACATGGTTCGTCGGACCACTCAATCGAGTTGAGGGCTCAATCTGCCTCCCCTGTTCAATGCGGAATTCTCACGCTACACTCCCCGGGTTCCATTGAAGAGGGAGGTCCCGTTGAGTTCGCTGCACCACGTATCCATTCCCAGCAGGCCGGTCCAGAGTGATGGACTTGCCTGGTTTCGATTTGGCGGTCTCGGCAAGAAGATCGTTCTCACCACGGATGCGGGAGAGTGGCACGCGCTGACTCCAGAGGATTTCTCCCTGTTTCTCGCGGGGAATCTTGCGACCGACGGAGATGATTATCTGGCGTTGCTTGGGAAGGGCTTCATTCGGGACGGCTATGATGTGGAGTTCCACGCGGCTCGTTTCCGGCGGACGAAGCGTTTCATCGGTCTGGGGCCGACCCGCCATCACATTCATCTCTCGACCGCGGCGGGGGCATTGGCCCTGGATCAGGCCAAGAAGATCATCGATCACGCTCTCACCAGCAGCGCAGAGTCCTTGACCCTCGCGCTGTTCGAGGGGCCAGAGCCGCTCAATGCGGGTCTCGTCTCCTTCATCCAGGAGTTCGCGGAGGAGAAGAATCAGTACGAGAAGAAGACGCTGATTCATGAATTGCATACGCGGATGGAGTCCCTTGATGCGGGGTTGATGAACACTCTTGTCGCCCGCAAGACGGGAGTTCGGACACCGTTTGATGGGGTGGCTTCCGTCCACGATGCGCAGCGAACTGTGACCGGTGCGCTCTCGCATGCGGATGTGCTCGCTCGCATCACGAGTCTGCATTCTGTCGCCCGGGATGCAGGGCTGGAGAATCATCAGTACGCGGTGGTTGCGGATGTGGCCATCGGGGAGGCTGCTCGTGGGCAGGCCGTGGCGATTCTGGACGGACTCTCGGAGGCAGGTATCCGGGATTTTCGCGTGTCCCCGATTCTCGAAGGCTCCTGCGCGATTTCCCCAGAGGACTACGCGGTCTTCTACGGCGAACTCATTGACGCGTTGATGAATCGACCCGCTGGGGGCGCCCGAGTTCGGGAGCTGAATGCTCAAGTTCTGTTGACGAACATTCACGCGGGAGTGGATCCAGAGGATGTCGTGTTGAGTTCTCCTTCGGGCTGGGGACTCAATACACGCTCCTACGCTCCGGATGGAACCATCTATCCGTCCTGCTCAGCGCTCGCGCTGGGGGCGGAGGGAGACCCGATCTTCGCCCTTGGAAACGTCGCCGATGCCACGCAGGAGGGCATCGCGAATCATGCGACCGTTCGTACCTTCGCGGTGGCGTCGATCGCCGACTGCCTTCCTGGCTACCAGCATCTCTGGTCTTCTCCCTACATCGGCGTGGATCCGGTGACGGCGTATCGGAAGACCGGGGATGTCTTTGTGCGCATGCCGACTTCCGTGGAGCATCGCGCCATGCAGGGCATGGTCGAATCGCTCTTCATGCGCCTCATTGATGGCGACCCGGACGGCATGGCGGTTCAACTCTCCGGAGAGTGAGTTCCTGCCGATTCCTTTCCAGTTCAAGTCTTCGATCAGAGCTTCGGGAACCGTCGGATGATTTCATTGAGAACCGGTCCGATTCGCGGGTTTGAAAGGACCTCTGCGGCCTGGGCGTTTTCCTGGATCTGCTGCGGGCGTTTGGCGCCCGCGATGGCCGTCACCACGCCCGGTTGCTGAGCGGTCCATGCGATGGCCAGGGAGGCCATCGGGAGGTTCACCCGAGCCTGCACCCGATCCAACATTCGCAGGAGTTCCTGCACCTGAAAGAAGCGAGGAGGCTTGAACCAGTCATCCTTGGCCCGCACGTCCTCGGGAGAGAAGCTTTTCAAGACGCGGTGTTTTCCCGTGAGGAGCCCTCGGCAGAGCGGCTCGTATCCGATGATGCCGGTTCGGCTCCCTTCGCGGGCATCGGGGGCTTCGCAGGCATTGAGGAGGGGCTCATCGAGCCGCGAGCGCAACATGGACACGGGGGTCTGCAGCGTGGCGATGGGTCCGTGACGTTTGAGTTCAGCGAGGCCGTCCGCGTGGTAGTTGCAGGCGGCGACAT
>CAVOCR010000165.1:0-5545 GCA_963694245.1 Myxococcota bacterium | reverse complement strand
GCAAGCCCCCCGTCAAGGTCAAGCCCTCGACCGGCTCCCCGATCGCTTCCGCATAGAAGCCCCTGCGACCAAAGGTGCTCGAGCTCTCCCTGCGCGTGGAGGTCAACGTTTCAAGAGGCGCCCCTTCACTCCCTTCCTGGGGTTGCGCAGGAGGAGCCGTGATGGCGATATCACCCACCACGTACTCCACATCCATCCCCCACTTCAGCCGAAATTCGCGCAGAGGACGCCAGGTGAAATCCTCACGCCAGGCATTTCGAATGAGGTCCAGATCAAAATCGATGAGCTCGCCCAGAGAGAATCCCAGATGCTGCAGCCCAAAATTCAGACTGCTGACCAGCCGAAGCGTGTCGGAGAAGTCGTGTTCATGACGCACCGATGCGAAGTGAAACCAGGAATTGTTCTCAATGCCCCCCCGAAGAAAGGACGGGATGTCGTTGTCCTCGGACTCCCCAAATACCAGTCGGAGCTCATCGTCGCTCCCGTAAAAGACAATGCGGAGCTTGTCGGATGCGCCAAGATCCTGATCGAGCTTCAACTGATAATCGTAGTACACAGGGGCTGTCGTGAATGCGAGCCCTCCATCATCCGGTAGAATGGACGGGAGAATCGCGTCGATGTAGCTGCGACGTGCCGCGAAGGTCAGGGAGCCGCCTTCCCACACCGGCCCCTCCGCATAGGCGGCCGCATGAAACACGTTGACGTCCACATGACCCGCCCAGCGATCCCGCCGCCCCTCTTTCAGCTTCACATCCACCAGGCCTGCCGTCGCGTTTCCATGCATCGCGCTGAAACCACCGGGGTAGAAGTCGATGCTCTCGAGCAGATCCGTGTTGAACACCGAATAGATCCCACCGAAGTGGTAGAGGGCTGGAATGAAGAGGTCGTCGAGGCGATACGCCGTATCCTGCGGATTGGAACCTCGTACCACGAGAAATCCGGCACCCCCGGGAGGACGTGCGACGCTCGGAAGATTGAGAATCGCCTTCAGGGCATCTCCCTGAGTACCCGGGATCTTCTTCAACTCTTCTGTGTTCAACGTGCGCTTGACCGGCTGATCCGAGGGAGTCCGCACGATCGTCTTGAAGTCGGCATAGGGATCGACCTCCAGGCGAAGCGTGACCTCCAGGGCCTCCTCGCCTTCCGGCACGTCCACACTCTCCTCGAAGGGGAGGTAGGTCGTCGGAAGCACGACCAGCTTCACGGTGGAAGGGGGCACGTCGAAAAACGAAAATCTTCCCTCCCCATCGGTCACATCCCGCAAACCAAGCGCTGGAATCGTCACGCCCGTCGCGACCACGGGAGTCCGCGTCCCCTTCTCCATGAGACGCCCCCGGATTTTCAGGAGGGGCTCGCGAGGCGGCTCGGGCTCCGGCGTCTGAAGCGTGAACGCATAGACATAATTCAGTCGAATCGCGGCAGGAACATCATCCACCTCCGCGGGAGAAAAGACGAACTGCTCCGCGGCCTTCACCGCCGCTGCGTCCAGTTCCGGAGAAATCCCCAACACGACAAGGACACTCTGAACCCTTCCGGTGGCATCGATGTCCAGTTGAAGAGTGACATCTCCCGAGAGTCCCGCTGCAAGGGCCTCTGGGGGATAGGTCGCCTCCACAAACGCCTCCAGTTCGGGAGATTTCGTCAAGCGTGGCGCAGGGGTGACTTCGACAGGCGCCTCTCCAGGAGGGGGCGCAATCTGTCCGATCGCCGATGGGCTATCCAACAAAATCCCAGCGAGCACGAAGAGAAACACATGAACTGCAGTGTGACGCATCAGCCGGACGCCTCCTCACCAGAAAGAGGAACGAGGGTGCGTGTGGTCCACACCACCCCTCCCCGCCCATCGCGCACCACGAACCACATCTGGATGGTCGCATTCTCCATCCAGTCGGTGGCGCTGGGCGCGACCCAGACGTGCTCTGCTGGCTGACCGTATGAGACCTCCTTCTTGAATCCCCCGTCCGTCGCAAACGCGAAGACCTGCATCTGCTCCCGAGCGCTGTCTCCCAGAATGTCCGTGTAGTCCTCTTCGCTCTCCTCCGTGACCGCAAGGGAGAAACGAACGCTCTGATCCGGCGAAACCTCCAGGGGCGTCTGCTCCAGGAGCTCGCACAACCCGTCTTCATCCGGCTCCGCACAATTCTCCGCGTCGGTCCGAAGCGAGCTGATGACTGGATTGACATTCAGTTCCTCTCCGGAAGAGAACATCACGGACTTCACCGCCTCGACCTCCTCCCCCAGAGACGTGACACGCAGTCGAATCAGGACCCCATTTTCCTCCAGCGAACGGACAATGAACCCCGCGGCTGCCGAAATCCCCTGCTCTCCGCTCTCCGTGAATCCGATCGCTTCGCTCTCTTCGGCGTTTCCCGAGCACTCATCCGCGCACTGGCCCGTCCCGATCGCGAGCATCAATTCGGCCAGAGAGAAGATCGCCGTCTCCTCCTCGGACAAACAGCACTCCAGAGACTCATCTGCACAGGCAAAGGCGTTCAGGGACGTCGTATCAAACAGGCATGCGGACCAATGATACTGAATGGCGTTCGTCGAATGGACCAACGCTCGCAGCTCGGTCGTCTCCGAACAGCTGAGATCTGCGACCTGCCCCGCCGCAAGCTCACTGAAGGTCTGCGTCACATCACATTGAATCGTGGGTGGAGCGGCCTCAATCGCAAGAACGCGCAGGCCATCCACCTGACTCGCGGGAACAAAATCTTCCCCGCAACCCAGCAACAGCGACAAGAATACCAGTCCATGCATCCAACGCACTGAAACCTCCATGCACCCGCGCCCCAGAATTCCCGGGGATCCCTGGAATCCTAGTCAGTTGGGAGACTGCTGTCCACGCGCAGTCATCGGTTTCTGTCCTCGCACAGAAGCAAGGCGGATGCTACGCTCCGCGACGGAGGCATGCATGTTCCCAGGACTCCCCGAAGAACTCCGTGAGCGAATTCATCGCCTCGACATCCCGTTCAACGCGTACGGACTCGACCGATTTGGGATCTCCCGGGACACGCTCGCCTGGTTCTACAGCCTGCTCACGCCCTTTTATCGCCAGTATTTTGAGGTGCAGACCACGGGAATCGAGCAGGTCCCCGAGACGGGTCGAGCGATGATCATCGGGAATCATTCCGGCGGCATCCCCGTCGACGCCAGCATGGTGATGGCGAGCCTCTTTCTCGACATGGAGCCTCCCCGTCATGTCCACGGGATGGTCGAGAAGTTCGCGCAGAAATGGCCCATCGTCAGTCAGGTCTTCAGTCGCATGGGGCAGCTCGCTGGACTCCCCGAACATGCGGTTCAACTCCTGGAGGCGGAGCGTCTCCTCCTCGTCTTTCCCGAAGGAGCGCGAGGAACCGGGAAGCTGTACCGGGACCGCTATCGTCTGGTTCGCTTCGGAACCGGCTTCATCCGCCTCGCGCTGAAAACCAACACCCCCATCGTGCCGTTCGCGTTCGTGGGAGGAGAGGAGGCCCTGCCCACTCTCCTGCACTCAAGGCTCCTGGCACAGCTGACCGGTGCTCCCTATTGGCCTGTCCCCCCCTGGATCCTCCCCATCCCGAAGCCGGTGCCATGCCGCATTCATTACGGCGAGCCCATGACATTCGATGGGGACGGAACCGAGTCGGACGAAGTCATCGAAGGCTGGGTGAACGATGTGCGAGAGCGCATCACCGAGTTGATGCGTGACGGACTCCAGGAACTCAATCTTCCGATTCCTGCGCACCTCGGACAGGATCTGGAGGCGCTCGCATGAAGGTCCTGATCACAGGAATCAGCGGTGCACTGGCCCGCCGCGTCGCCAGCTACCTCGCCCTCGATGGCCAGACTGTTCTCGGGCTCGATCATCGGCCCTGGCCCGATGCCCCCGCGAACATCACCCTCTTCGAAGCCGATCTCCGAAAACGACCGGCGGAAGACGTCTTCCGACTGCACCGCCCCGACGCCGTCATCCACATGGGCACGGTGACCCACCTCAATGCGCGAACAGAGGAACGCTATCGAATCAATCTCCATGGAACCCGCGCAGTCTTCGAACATGGCGAAAGATACGGGGTGAAACAGACGATCTTCATCGGGCGCCACACGGTCTATGGAGCCGCTCCTGACGCCCCGCTCTACCACACGGAAAACGACCCGCCTCTCGCGGCATCCACGTACCCGGCTCTCTCAGACCTGGTCGCCGCAGACCTCTTCGCCGGATCCGCGCTGTGGAAAATGCCCGAGATGTGCACCGCTGTCCTCCGCATGGTCTATGTGCTGGGACCTTCCCAGCGGGGAACGCTGGCCTCGTATCTCTCCGGACCGTTCGTTCCGACAGTGCTCGGGTTCGACCCCCTCTTCCAGTTCATGCACGAAGAGGACGCCGCTCGCGCCATCGTACTGGCCCTCAAGGCCAAACTCCGCGGCATCTACAATGTCGCAGGTCCTCAACCCGTGCCCATTTCAGTCCTCGCCAGGGTCATCGGAAAGGGGACCCTGCCACTTCCCGAGCCCCTGTTCCATCTGGCGCTTGGGAAATTCGGACTTCCCTGGTTGCCACGAGGCGCAGAAAATCACGTGAAATACCCTGTCGTGATTGACGGATCGCGCTTTGATGAGGAAACCGGATTTGAACCGCAATGGTCCGAAAAGACCACCATGGAAGGATTTCGGTGGTCCGGCTAGCGTCACTCCGCGCCGGAGAAAAACCTTCGAGAATTCTCCTCTCTGAGAGCGGGAAACCGCGTTTCAGTTGTCAGATCCAACCATTTGGGGGTATTGCTCTTCCACGGCAACCCAAGCAAGGAGATTTCCGTGCAGAATCGCATTCCCTCTCACATCCTCAGTTGTGCTGTGGTCTTGATGACCCTGGCCCTGATCGGCTGCCCGGATCCGTCCGGAAAATTCGACAGCTTCCTGGAACGCTCCTCAGATGATCGTGATGTCGTGGAGGCGGAGATCGTCGCCAGTGGCGTTGCCGACATCACCGGCTCATTCCTGTTTGCGCTTGCCGCCGAGTTGAAGCCAAGCACTCCCTTTCAATTCATCGCGACGACCGTCTTCGAAGCGAACGAGAATGGGGACGGCGGAATTCTCGACATCACCCTGCAGCCTCTCAGCCTGACACCGGGAAGCACAACGGAACCTCGGGAGTTCACCGGAGTGCCCATCGAACTCTTCGGGATCGAAGTGGATTCCGACGGACTCTTCTTCCACGATCTGGGTGAGACCACGCTGGTGGGGGCCGCGAACCCCATCACAGGCTCGGACATCTTCGCGTCCACCTTGACGCTCACAGGAAGCATTCAGGGACCAGACCTCTATTGCGGAACCGTCGGTGGATCCATCGTCACACCCATCACCCTTGAGTTGACGACAGAGTCCACCTTCGCCGCGACTCGTCTCGCAGACATCGAGGAACTCCCGACCACGATCATCGGCAACTGCGCCGCAGGCAATGCGGAAGACGGCGAAGAGACCGACGGCGAGACCACGGGCGAAGAGACCGACGGCGAGACCACCGGGGATGAGACCGACGGCGAGACCACCGGGGATGAGACCG
>CAVOCR010000164.1:0-5545 GCA_963694245.1 Myxococcota bacterium | reverse complement strand
CGCGGTGAGAACGTCGGGGCGAGCCAGGACGCCAACGCGGGGACATTCCGCACCGCGAACGACGCGCTGGATCGCTTCTGCGAGGAGACCGGCTTCACCTATTCGGTGTTCATCGAGCACGCGATCGGGCGCGGCGAGGCGACGCGCCAGCGCGCCGAACGCAGTGGTCCGGACGCCCTCCATTATTTCGGCGCGGATCTGGAGGACGACGCGATCGACGCCGCGATCGGCGAGCAGAAACGCGGCGTCCTGCCCGAGAACATGCGCTTCGTGCGCCAGGCCGACATCGGGCGCCCGGAGGTGCTCCTCGACGCGATTCGGAGCGCGGGACTGGATCCCCACGGCTCCATCATGCTCGTCGGCAATGGATTCCACGAGGTGCGCCAGCAGACCGATGAAGGGATGGTCGACGTCTTCCGACAATACGGCGAAGCGGGAGTGATCCTCCTGTTCACCGAGGAGAACGCGCTCTCCATCGATGATCTACGCGCCACGGCCTGGAACACGTATCATGCGGGCTTCAAATACGTGCACGAGAAGTCCGGCCAGGGACTGCGCCCGGCAGCTCCCCGACCGCCCGTCCGACTCGGCCTGCCATTGCGCGCCCCCTGGAGCGTCTGCGCGGACAACGCGGGCTACGTCCGAGCCGACGCCTACTGCTCCCGAACGCGCACCATCTACCCCTTCACTCCCGGCTCAGGAGTCAACCCCTCCATCAGCGTGAACCACTTCTTCGTGCCGCGCATCATCGCCCAGGAGCTGGGCCTCTCGTCCAACACGAGCGTCGCCGCGTGACCTCTGCGAGCGGAAACAACCCGTAATCGCCGCAATCTCCTGCGGTTTCCGAACGTCCCACTGCGACCGCGGGGAGACGTCCCCCGACCGGAAATGTCCGCCCGTACACGCACTTCCCGCCCCGTTCCACTTGCCCCCCATGCCTCTGTTTTCAATGAACTGCTCAAGACCATGCAATCACTGCTTGCCCTCGAGGCCCTTTCGACATCACACTCGTGTTCATCAAAAATCATGTCGCGAGCTCGAGGGGTGCCCCCTCGCCATGAATTGAGGTAGTTGGATGCAGGCGATGCCCCTGAATGACAAGGTCATGGAGCCCATCAAGGCTGCGCTGGCCAACACCGCGCTCTTTTCCGATTTTGAAGACCAGGCCCTCGTCCGTGTCTGCGGCATGGGTCAACTCCGGAAATACAATCCCGGCGAAGCCCTGCTCTCGCAGGGCGACAAGGCCGAGTCCTTCTTCGTCATCATCACGGGCGAAGTGCGGGTTCTCCGCAACACGGGGCATGGACCGGCTCCCATCGAGGTCGGGCGGATCTCGCGAGGAGAGAGCGTCGGGGCGACGGAACTGCTGCTGATGCGCCCTCGAACCGCCTCGGTCGTCGCCCACGGCGAGGTCGCCGTGCTCTGTTTTCAAGACGACATCTTCGCCTTTCTGGTCGCCAAGGGACCTGGCTTCAAGGATGAACTGACCGCCAGCATCGCCCGCCGGCTCCAGAGTACGACTCTGGTCATCGATCAGCTCAGTGCGGCCGCCTCCGAGGCCGCCGTGATGGCTTCGGAGACCAGCTCCACCGGGGGACATCTGCACAGCGTTGCAGACCCAGCGCCCCAGCGAAAGGTCGGCGGAGGAGAAGCACACGTCGCAAAAAGCGCCCCAAAGCTCGACCCGATACTGCACCAGATGGTCGAAGCGGGCGCCTCGGACGTTCACCTCACGGCGCTCCATCAACCCCGCTGGCGTATCGACGGAGAGATTGATCTGATCCCCGGAAGGGAAGAACTCGGACGCGAAGAAGTCTACGATTGGCTACGCCCCGTGATGGAGGAACGCCACACCGAAGAATTCGACCGGGACTCCGATGTCGATTTCGCCTACGCGATCGAGGGGCTTGCCCGATTTCGTGTGAACATGTTCCGAGACCATCACGGTGTCGGCGCGGTGTTCCGTCAGATCCCCGACACGATCCTCACGATCGAACAGCTGGGATTGCCGGCGATCACAAAGTCGCTCTGCGACCACCCCAAGGGACTGGTCGTGGTCACGGGGCCGACCGGAAGTGGGAAATCCACCACACTTGCGGGCATGATCGACTACATCAACAAGACCCAGAAGACCCACATTCTGACGCTGGAAGATCCCATTGAATTCGTGCATCCAAGTCGCAAGGCGCTCATCAACCAACGGGAGGTCGGGGAACACACGAAGTCGTTCAGCCGGGCGCTCCGCGCTGCGCTTCGCGAAGATCCGGACATCGTGCTCGTCGGAGAGATGCGGGATCCGGAAACGCTGGCCATCGCGCTGGAGACCGCAAACACCGGTCACCTCGTCTTCGGAACACTCCACACCGCGACCGCCATCAGCACCATCGACCGCATCATCGACATGTTCCCGGCAGAGCAACAGTCCCAGGTGCGGACCGGACTGGCAGAATCCCTTCGCGGAGTCGTGGCCCAGGCGCTGCTGAAGAAGAAGGGCGGAGGACGCGTCGCGGCGATCGAGGTCATGGTGGTCAACAACGCGGTCTCGGCGCTGATTCGACAGGACAAGACAGCCCAGATCATGAGCATCATGCAGACGGGGAAGAAGCTCGGAAATCAGTTGCTCAACGACGAACTCGCCCGCATGGTCAAGGAGGGCATCGTGACCTACGAGGAGGCGCTCTCCAAGTCCCTTGAGAAAGCGGAACTGGCCAAGCTCTGCGACGAGCTTCCCCCGGTGATCTAGAGCCCCCCGGGTTCGCATTCGGCGTGCTGACAGACACACCCGACCGCAAGCGCCCCGACGATTCGCTCCGAACCCTCCTCCGAGAGAAACACCGAGTGCTCGGCATCGGCCACGTTCACGTATTTCTCAGAAGTGACTCCGACGGAAAACAGGAACCCCTGGCCGGTCACGCTGGCGCAGCCCGTCCCGCCCAGAAGGAGGAGAAGAGCGAAGACCCGTAAAAACAAGGGGGTGTCCATGGCTGGATCGCAGCGCAGGCATCGATGGAGCGCACGACCCATGGAATCAATGTGTCGTTGACCGGGCTCCACCGCACTCCTAGAGTGGGGACCCCAACGACCACTCCAGGAGTTCAACATGCTGGGACGAATTCTCTTCATCAGCCTCCTTCTCCCCCTCTTTGTGGGCTGCAGTTCCAGCGAGTCCAACGAAGGCTCCGAGTCCGGTTCGGAGGACAACGGAGCGCTTGAATGCACTCCCAATGAAACGATGCCGTGTGAATGCGCCGAAGGCGTCCCGGGCCAGCAGACCTGTGGGAGTACGGGCTCGAACTGGAGCGCGTGCTCCTGCATGGGAGACCCCGAATCCGACGCCACAACCGGGGACGAGGAGACCGGAGGCGAGAGCGCGACAGACGCGGAGACTGGAGGCGAGGACACTGCCGATGGCGGCGACCCCACGCTCTGCGGAGAAGTCTCCTGTGGGGAGAATGGCACGTGCGAAGAAGACGCATGCGCGTGCAAGACAGGCTGGGCGGGTGCCGCCTGCGACGAGCTCGCGGACGGAGCGCGGCCCTTTTCGACCGAGGGGATCGGGGCCGGGATCCTCGACACCGTGGAGGACTTCACGGTGCCCACCATGGACGGGGTCTGGAGCTTCTCCGAGAACTGGAGCGGACTCGAAAACCACCTCTTCCTCTTCAAGTTCTCAGGCTCCTCCGGAGGCGACGCGAACCCCACCGCAGTGTGGAACACGGACGTCGCCGCCTTCCTGAATCGCACCCCGACCAACACCCACGTGTTCTTCGGTTCCTACGACAACACCTGGATGGAGGACATCGCGGCGATGAAGGAGCGCGTGGACGCCGCCCTCGGCGCCATGCCTCAGGCCATCTCCAAGGAATGGGTGGGGAAAATCCACTACGTACAGACGCCCATCGTGGGGTTGAACGGGGGAATGAAGGCCTTCATCGGCGAACATGGCGCCACGTTCTGGTTCGCGATCGACCGACTGCAGCGATGGCGCCAGGTCGGCTCTCTCTTCGACTGGCGGGCGTACTACCAGGAAGAACCCCAGGCGAACTGGTACCCGATGGAGTTCGTCGCGCACGAGGCCATTCATTTCAACTACGAGGCGGAACGAAAGGACCTTCTGGAGGCGTCTCTCGCCCAGGGAGGACTGGAAGTCCCCTTCTGGACCGAGGGGGATGTGCACGGCGGGGGATGGGGCGCGGGAGTCAACTCCTGGTGGGATCTGGAGCTTCCGGAGGCCAGCGCGCTCGCAGACTTCGACACGCTCTATATCGTGCACGGCCAACGATGCCCGAGTCATCTCCAGGGAAAGGAGAATGGATGCCCGGAATGGGATCGTACGGAGCATCTCTATCTCTGTGACACGGCGACCGCGCTTCTCGACTTCGAGGCCACCGCCTCCTGCGAGGCCGCATCCGAGGGAACCCCCGCGGAGACTCGCGTGTGCGGTCTCTGTCAAACGCCTCACGGCCCCACCCATGACGCGACGCAGACCTGCAACGCCGAAGGAACGGAGTTTGGCGAATGCTCCTGCGGCTGTGGCACGGAGCTCGCGCGGTGGATCACCACCTACGCCCGGGAGGGATGGTGGGTCACGGACATCAGTCCCCTCCTGCCTCTCGTCCAGACCGGCGGGAAGCGCACGATTCGTCTCCATGGCGTCAACTCCTACGCCATCGAAGGCAGCCTCGTCTTCGCCAACGAGGGGAAGGCCATGCGACCCGTGAAAGCGGACTACCTCTGGGGGAAACCGAACGGCACGGGCTTCAACCCGGAGTACAACACGGTGCACCCCGATGTGAGCTTTGAGATCGGGGAGGCCACGAGTCGGGTCGAAATTTTCGCGGTCATCAGCGGCCACGGGAGCGGAACGACCAGCGAGAACTGCGCCGAGTTCTGCGACCACACCCATCACTACACGGTGGATGGGGGGGCGGAACATGTGGAATCGCACCCGGGGGTCAACAGCTGGTATGGCTGCCGGGATCAGACCCACCTCGGAGGCGTTCCCAATCAGTTCGGCACCTGGATCTTCGGCCGAGCCGGATGGTGTGCGGGGATGGACGTCCAGCCCTGGGTCAAGGACATCACGGCGGATGCCCTGCCCGGAACCCACACGATGGAATACCGAAGCTACCTGGCCGGACAGGACTACACCCCGAGCTGGACAGGCCAGGGCGACTACAATCCTGAAATACGCATGAGTTCCTGGCTGATTCAGTACGAACCCGCGAACTAATCGACGGAGTCCGTCACATTCACCGGAGGCGCGTCGGTCGCCTGACGATCCAGCTCGAAGGAGACCGCGGTGGCCACGGGAGCTCCCGGCTCCAACACGGTCTCGACCTTCCGGAAATCCACGCGCCATTTCGCTGCCGTGACCGTGTGACGAGTGTAGCCCCGCTGGGTCAACTCGGCGTAGTGGATGTGCTTGATGGAAGGCAGGAAGGTCTTCAACACACCATCAATGGCATCGCTGTATTGAGAGCCTGAAGAGACCGC
The DNA here is from genome assembly GCA_963694245.1 of Myxococcota bacterium. Taxonomy (GTDB): domain Bacteria; phylum Myxococcota_A; class UBA9042; order JABWCM01; family JABWCM01; genus CAVOCR01. The sequence goes on along the minus strand of CAVOCR010000164.1, from coordinate 49 downwards.
CGTGGTCACGAACTCCGTCGCAATGACGGGAGTCTCCACATCATCGAGG
>CAVOCR010000163.1:0-5572 GCA_963694245.1 Myxococcota bacterium | reverse complement strand
GAGACCGAGGGCGAGACCACGGGCGACGAGACCGAAGGTGAGACCACTGGCGACGAGACCGAGGGTGAGACCACGGGCGACGAGACCGAAGGTGAGACCGCCCTGGAAACTGCCTAGGAAACAGCCCCATGAAGCGGAAGTCCTCGTGTTGATTTCGACGCTGCATGGGAGAAGTCGGAGCGTGTTGCAACGAGCGAGACCGTAGAGTTCTCTTCACCGTGAGAATGGATGACTCCGCCGACTCCCGCCTCCACGGTCCTCCTCTTGCGTCGGGATGAAAGCGCCGCTGGCGGACTGAGAGTCTTCTTTGTACGCCGCCATTCAAAAAACGAATTCATGCCGAATGCGTATGTCTTTCCGGGGGGAAAGCTCGACGAGACCGATTCGGATGCGTCCAGCACGGGGCTCTGTGAAGGGCGTACTGCGGTGGAAGCCGGTGCGCTTCTCGGAGATGTCTCCCCAGAGGTTGCTCTTGCACTTCACGTCGCCGCTGTGCGGGAGACGTTTGAGGAGGCAGGGGTCTTTCTTGGCCATCATACGGACGGCACTCCCCTCAATCTTGAAGACGCGACGACTCATGGGCGATTTGAGGAGCATCGGGAGGCGCTTCATTCGGGAAGGACGACGCTGTCGCGCATCTGTGCGGAGGAGGATCTCTGCATTCAGCTGGGGGAGCTTCATTATTGGGACCACTGGGTCACACCTGAGATCGAGCGACGTCGCTTCGCAGCGCGTTTCTTCCTGACCTTGATTCCAGAGGGTCAGGAGCCGATTCATGACTCCCGGGAGACCACGGACAGTGTCTGGCTCTCCCCGCAGGAGGCGCTCGAACGGTACGAGGCGGACGCATTGTCCCTCGCGCCTCCGACCTATCGCGTGCTGATCGATCTCGCCGAGATCGGGGGCATCGATGAGATCCTGGAGGAAGCCCGCATGCGCCGTTGTATTCCGGCGATTCTTCCAGTGGCCCATCAGGTTGCTGGAAATCTTGCGCTTCTCCTTCCGGGCGACGCCTCGTATCCCGGAGCATCTTCTGGAGAGAACGGCGTTCATCGTGCAGTTCTGGAGGACGGCCGCTGGGTTCTCCAGCGTCGGTGACGACGTCTCAATTCTGGACGTGTTCTCCGAGCGCGATGATGTACTTCAGGACCACTTCCCGTGGGATGTTCCGATGGGCTTCCATGGATTTCGCCACCACGAGTGCATGTTCTCCTCCGCTTGTGCGCTCCAGAATCTCGGGGGTTGCCTCAGCAAGCAAGTCCCCCCATTGTAGAAGCTCGTCTTGGCCGAGGACCATCTCGCGTTTCAGGAGATGATCCTGTACGAGAAAGATGAAAGCCAAACCGAGAAAGAATGCTGCCGCAATCCCTGAAATCAGGGAGTCGGCGTAGGATGCGTAGACGGCGAGTCCGAGGGTGATGGCTGTGCAGAGAATCGCGAGGCTTTGTTTCATGCCGCTCCATTCTAGGTCTTGCAAGGCTGTTCTTGCCAGTCTCGTCCTCATTTTGATGGGGCAGGGATGTAGCCAGTCCGTGTCCGACAAGGACGTCGATGGATGTCCAGCGCCCCCGTGTGAGGATGTCTGTGTGGAGTGCGTGGACGTCGCAGAAGATGCGACTGAAAGTCAGGAGGTCGTGGACGCTGCGGTCCTCACGGATCCGGAGCCGGATACCTCCACCTTCATTCAAGAAGTCTGCACCAACCAGTTCGATGACGATGGGGATGGATTGACGGATTGTGCTGATCCCGTCTGCAAGGGGGCGAAGGCCTGCGCGGAGAAGGAATGCAGCGACGGCAAGGACAATGATCAGGACGGGTACATCGATTGTCATGACCCCGATTGTGAGTATGTCGATGTCTGTCATCCGGAGACGTGCGCGAGCTTCTACGAATGCCTCGCCGTCATGGGTTGCCAATGCGCTCTCGGCGACGATTGCCCTGTGAAGGACACGCCGGAGTACCAGGAGTGCCAAAAGAAGTGCTACATGTCGAACAACTGCCGGGCGAATTGCATGAGCGCTCTGAGCATCGTGACACAGGAGAAGATCGTCGATCTTCAGCAGTGCTTGTTTGAAGACTGCACCGCGCAGTCCTGGGGCGATTGCTTCCAGGGGGATTGTCTCGATGAGTTCGCGAACTGCTATCTCGCAGGCGAGTTCACCTGCAAGGAGTTCTTCTACGAGTGCATTTTTTCCTGTGGGGGCAATCCCAACTGCTATGGGCAGTGCTATGCGGATCTCTCGTCCCAGGGCTACATCGACTTCGTCAGCTGGAATCAGTGCCGGTTGGAGATGTGCGATGCGAACTCCGACTATGTCGCCGATAGCGGCGCCTGCTGGAACATCGCGGGAATGTACGGATGCCTCGAGGTCAGCGGAGGATGCATTCCCTCCAGTACAGAGGGGACGTGCGCAGGTCTGGAAGCGTGCGTGCTCCATTGTGAGTCGTTCAACGACGCGGCGTGTCTCGCCAGTTGCGTGGAGGGCGCTGGGATTCCGGGAGACGCGAAGGCTGTCGTTTCGGATCTCTTCGAGTGTGTGATCGCGACATGCACGGGACCTCCTGGCCCCTTGACCCCCATATGCATGGAAGCGGCGATTCTCGGCCCCTGTGCCGATCAGCACGCGGCTTGTGCTGCTCACTGAGTCTCTTTTGTCTCCATTGAAAAAATTGACGGGGAGCCCCCTCCGCTCGAATATTCGAGAGAACTCGTGTTCGGTGAAATGCGGGGAAAGGGGGAGTCATGGTGTTGAAAGAGGCTGTGGAGTTCGAATCGAATGAACTGGACGCGGAGCGAGTGGAAGCTGAACCGGTGGAGCAGAGTCTTGTCACTTTGAGCACCCTTCCGGTCGAAGCGCATCACTGGGTGGAGCAGGTTCAGATCGTTGTGGAAGAAGCGCTGGTTCGGCAGGAGCATCGCCTCGCTGAGCGGGAAGCCGTGATTCGCGATCAGGCAGAAGACATCGCTCGCATGCGGCAGGAACTCCGGCACATGGTCGAGATGCAGGACACCCGTGAAGAGCTCGCGAACGAGACGACACGCCGCGTCAAGGCGACGAACAAGAATCTGAGAAATGCCCTGGAAGAGCGCGATCGGCGATTGCTGACGTTTGCTCGGAAGGTCACGACACTTCGTCATGAGAAGGAAGATTGTGCGGATCGTCGCTCGGACCTTCTCGCAGAGCTTCGAACGCTCGGATTCTTCCAGGGCGGTCGGCGGCGGGAGATCCTCGTGGAGCTGGAGTCCCTCGCGTAGTCGGGTCCGTGGCGCCCACCCCGTTGCAAGAAGAGAGTCTGCGACGCATGCTGGGCGAGTTCCCATGATCACAGACCATGGGCCCAGGACACCATGACCCCCGATGACCACTCCACTGATGCGAAAACGGCATCCATTCCACACGCGATCTTCGAGTTCTTCATCGCCTGGCGCATCGTGCGCTCACGGAAGCGACGAAGTGTCTCTGTCATCACCCTGATCTCGGTACTGGGCATCGTGCTGGGAGTCACAGCGCTCGTCTCGGTGCTGGGGATCACGGGCGGGTTCCAGGACGCGTTTCGGGATCGGATTCTAGGTCTTCATCCACATCTGGTCGTGTTGAAACAGCCCGCGGCCCATTTCGACGGATATCGCCAGGCAGCGCACGCCATTCGAGGAGTCGAGGGAGTTCTCGGAGCGTCCCCGTCCACGTACGGCGAGATGCTCGCGGCGCATGGCGATGAGCGGATGGGCATCGCTGTGAAGGGTGTGGAGCCCGCCACTGTGGAGAGCGTGTCTCCGATTCGAGAACATCTTGTGAAGGGAGCGGTGGAGGACCTCGAGGAGCGTCTTGAACTCCGGGTGGACGGTTCCACGGTGCATGTGACCGGTGCGATCCATGGGAGCTCCTGGACAGTGGCCTCCGTGATGACTTCCGAGGGCAGGACCTTGATCGCGGCTCCGGACATCGTTGCGCCTCCGTCTCTGGGCCATGTGCGTGTTCGAATGATGAACCTGATCCCAGGTTCTTCCCCCCTGCGGTTGGAATTGGCCGGTCAGACCTCGGCGATTGTGGAGAGCGGGGAGACCTCTCGTGGGCTGGACGTTCTCGACGAGGAGGTGGAGATACGTGTCCGGGATGAGAAGGGGGAGCTGGTCCTCCGCCATCTTCTCCAGCCGCATGCGCAGACGTCGATCGCAATGGCCCTTCTTCCGGGGGAGAAGGGAGTTCCTCGCGTGGAGATCCTTCAGGATGCCGCCGGATTTCAGGGCGAGTTGAAATCCGATGACGAAGGACACTTCGAGGGCACGGCTCGGGTACGGCTCATTCAGGGGAACGGAGAGAAGCTGACACTTCAAGGCAAGGAACTCGGTTCAGGTCATGTCGTGGTCCCCGCTCGTCTTCCGGCCATCCTTCTCGGGTCGGATCTCATGGAGCGGTTGGAGGTGGAGATCGGAGATGCGCTCAGCCTCGTCAGTCCGCTGCGTGGGATCGACAATCGCATGCTGGGTCCCCATGGGTTGTCACCAAGTGGGGGCCTCTTCGAAGTCAGAGGAGCATTCCAGAGCGGTTTTCATGATTACGATTCTCGCCTCGGCTTGATTCATTTTCGGGCAGCACAGCGTCTGATCAATCGCGGGGACGTGGTCCAATGGGTCGAGGTTCGTTTTGATGATGTGCTTCAGGTGAAGGCAGGGAGCGACCGCGTTCGGAGCGCTCTTGATCCCTATCTGTTGACGACCTTTCTGGGCGCAGCCTCCGAGGTGAACACGGAGATTCAGAAGATCGCTCACGGAGAGCATGGAGGTCGGAGACTGGAAAGCCCGCAAAGCGTGGTGGGGCTTCTCGACAATGTGGTTTCGGCCATGGAGATGCTCGGGAGTCGCGATCTGTCTCTCGGATACACGCCTTCCTATCGGCTGATTGACTGGGAGGAGATGAATCGCAATCTATTTGGTGCGCTGAAGCTTCAGAAGGTCGTGCTCACCATTTTCTTTCTGATCATCCTGGGAGTGGCCGCGTTCAATGTCGTGGGGAGTCAGGTCATGATGGTCCACGACAAGCGCACGAACATCGCGATTCTCAAGGCGATGGGGGCGCGGAATGAGAGCATCCTGGGGGTGTTCCTCTTGCAGGGGTTCTTTGTCGCCGCCGTCGGAACCTTTCTGGGGCTGATTTTGGGAATCGGGGCCTGTTTCCTCGTGGATTTTGTGGGATATCCTCTGGATCCGGAGGTCTATCTCATCGACCAGCTCCCCGTTCGAATCGAGGTGATGAGCGCGTGTGGTGTCGCTGCTCTTGTCCTCTTGTTCACGACCCTCGCGACGCTCTACAGCGCTCGCCGGGCCTCTCTGCTCGAGCCGGTCCAGGGGCTTCGTCAGGTCGATTGATCCACTGGGCCGTCGAGGAGGGGCCCCCGGAAGACAAGAACGTTGACATGCGCCCGAGGCGGATGCTACTTCGGCCAGGTTCATCACGAGGGAATTCATGCAGATTGGCAAGACACTTCAGGCATTGCGTCTCCGTCAGGGACGGAGTGTGCGCGATCTGGCTGCAGTGACCCGGATTCCCCATGGGACTCTTACGCTTCTGGA
>CAVOCR010000162.1:0-5582 GCA_963694245.1 Myxococcota bacterium | reverse complement strand
GCGCCCTGAAGAACATCCAGGACAAGAGCCAGTGCAACCGGGTCATGGGCTGTCCCCCCGCGAGCCTGCTCCTCAAGTCGGGCACAGAAGCGATCGCGCCCATCCTGCGACGACTCGAAAGCGGAAACCCCAATGCCCCCTGGTTCACGGAACTCATCGACCTGCTCGGGAGCATTCCGGACTCCCGCACCCTCCCTTTTCTGAGGACTGCGCTGAAGAGCACGCGCTGGTTGATCCGGAGTCATGCGGCCATCGCGCTCGGAAGACTGAAAGACTCGGAAAGCCGCCGGCAGCTCACGGAGATGGCGGATTCGCCCTCTCTGGATGTGGCGACCGTCGCCTCCGCCGCCTACGCGCTCGTCCGCCTGGGAGACACCCGGCGAAACGACACTCTCCTGCGATTTGCAACGGAGAGCGCCATCCGAACCCAGAACTGGGGGTGGAGCACTCTTGTCGTCGAACTCGCCACGGACCTGCGCCTTCGACGCGCCGCTCCTGGCTTCCGAGTCGCCTGCCAGCATCGGGACTTCTTTCTCCGACGCGCGGCAATCCGGGGAATCCGTCGGATCCGGGATTTGGAGGGGGTGGGCTGCCTGATCGACCGGCTCACGGATCCGATCCCCTCCATTCGGCGAGAATCTCATGGGCATCTTCAAGATCTGACAGGAGAAGAGCTTCCCCTGGATGCTGCCGCCTGGGAGACCTGGTGCACTCGCACGACCTGCCGAACCCCCAAAAACCTCTCAAAACCGGCAAAAAAAACGCCCTGATTGCAGAGCAGTTGGCCGTTTATTGTCTTTTTTTGAAAAAAAGGAGGGAGGGCCCTGGCAATCTCCCAGCATTCACCGGATTGTTCGGGCCATATTGTGGAAGGATAAAGATCGCTGCAGCGTGCTTGTGAGGATCCCAGAGCGGGTACACGCTGCGTCGATCGGCGAGTAGTCAATCGATGGAGTACCAGGATGCGTTCCAGAGAACCCATCCCTTGTCAGCACTCCCCCTTTTAATAAGCAAGCGCCAGGCCAACTTCCGGCGTCCCCGCGAAACAAAACACAAGCGGTTGATTTCATTGATGTTAAAATCCGAAATCAATTCCATGGAACCTGTTGGGAAAGCGCTCAGGCCCCTAAACCATGGAGTTTTTGCATAGCTGGGGGCCCCACCGAGCCCCTGAAAAAGCAGATTCATGCGAAAAATATGTTTAAATTCAAGGCATTGGGGGGTGAAGGACCTGTGGACCCCACCTGGGGTCATGTGGGGACACGCGGCCCCACCCCGTCAAAAATGTCGTGATCTGGTCACCAGAAAATTGACACTCGTTCGTCAAATGAATGACGCGAGCTTCCGTGCTTGACGTGGAAAGAGAGGCGTCGCCACACTGCAAGTCACACAAGGAAAAAGGTGGGACCATGCAGGTGTTGTTCGCCGACCGACTCCCCGACTGGGCACAGGAACAAGTTCAGGGGCTGGGGCTCCAGGTTTCCATGCGCCCGGAAATGACCGCAGAGGATCTCGACCAGGGACTGGAGGACGTGCAGGTGCTTGTGGTGCGAAGTACCCGGGTCACCGCCCGCTGTCTCCAGAGCAGCCCCAATCTGATGCTGGTGATCCGAGCGGGGGCCGGTGTGAACACCATCGATGTCTCCGAAGCCGCAGCGCGGGGCATCCACGTGGCCAACACGCCCGGACAAAACGCTGCAGCCGTCGCTGAGCTCACCCTGGGTCTCCTGCTCGCGGTCGATCGCCGAATCCCTGCAGGCGCCTCGCTTCTCCAGGAAGGCACCTGGAACAAGAAGGCCTTCACCAGCGCGACCGGGCTCAAAGGACGAAAACTCGGCCTCATCGGCTGGGGTCGGATCGCACAGGAAGTCGCCGCCAGGGCCCAGGCCTTCTCGATGGAGGTCCATGCCTGGTCACGCTCTCTCACTGCAGAAGATGCACACAGCGCGGGGATCGGATTCCATCCTGATGTGACCAGCCTCTGCACAGCTTCCGACATCGTCTCGATCCACGTTGCCATGACGCCTGAGACCCGCGGGATCCTGAGTGAGGAGGCGATTGCCGCGCTTCCTGACGGCGCCATCGTGTTGAACACATCCCGAGGAGGCATGATCGACGCCAGCGCGCTTCTCCACGCGCTGGACCACCGAGGATTCCGGGCTGGACTGGATGTCTACGATGACGAGCCCTCGGCGGGTGGCAACGAAATCACCGACCCCGTAGCTCGCCATCCCAATGTCGTGGGCACGCACCACATCGGCGCCTCGACCCACCAGGCGCAGGACGCGGTCGCCGCGGAAGTCGTCCGCATTCTCACCACCTTCACGCTCTCGGGGGAAGTCCCCAACTGCGTCAATCTGGCAGAGGAAACCCTCGCCCATTGGCAACTGACGATTCGCCACTTTGATCGCGTCGGCGTTCTCGCGGGGGTCCTGGATGTCCTCAAGGAAGCGCATATCAACGTCCAGGAAATGGACAACACCATCTTTGCCGGGGGACGTGCGGCCAGTTGCACGATTCGCATGGATTCCCGACCCGACCCGGACACGCTCCAATCCCTCGAGTCCCGGGAAAACATCCTTGGGATCCAGTTGACTGCCCTTTAGAGAGTTCGCTCACCACATGTGAATGGGATCGCCGCGAGCGTGTCGGCATAGGCGGCTTTGGAGTCATCGAGTCGCACGGCCTCCGCGGCGTGTGTGCGCGCCTCGACACACTCCCCGATCTTTCCCAGATGACGCGCCATCAAATGATGGGTGTTCGCAGAGTCTGGACTTCGTGTGAGTACGCTGCGGAGATCCCTCCCCACCAGATCGGGTCCCAGGTTGTGGCGCAGCAGAAAAAAAGCGCGGAACCGCAACGCACGATCTGAGTCGGCCGCCTCCACCATTTCCTGAAGAACCTCCAGCGCCCGGGAAGAATCCCCCGCCACCATCCATCCCTGCGCGACCCAATAGAGAATCGAGACAGAATCCGTCTGCTCCGGAAATTTCTGAAGCACCCCTCGAAGAGCCTTGATCCCCGGCTCCGGTGTCTTCATGACTCGAATCCAATAGCGGCCCAGAAGCTGAGCGACCTTCACCTGGACATCAGGCTTCTCGGATCCTGGCAGTCGGCGCGCCTGCTCCAGCATCGCGAGCCCCTCGGCCTCATGTCCCTTCACCAGGAGATCACGACCACGTTCCAACGCGCTCTCGGCACCCGTGGGATCACTCCAGAGAGCCGCTCTTCCTCGGAGAATCGCTCCCAGTTCCTCCCGAAATTCACGCGCCCCCGAATAGCCCTCTATGCGCCCCTGTTCGAGTCCCTCCTCATCGAGCACGAGAACCGTCGGGAGCCCGAGCACTCGATGACGTCGCGTCCACTCCGCTCCTTCCTTCGAATCAAAATCCACCTGCTCCACGACCACTCCCGAGAGCAAGGACCTCCCGGATTCGGCAGCAAACACATCAGCCTCCAGCTGATGACAGGGACCTCACCAATCCGCCATCACCTTGACGAGGCGAAGGGGTCTGGCCTCCGGTTCCGGAGATTCCTCGAGTGTCAGACCACTCGTGCCACATCCAACGATGAGGAGCACGAGCAGTCCCGCGCCCATGAAGCCATTCCAATGCATGAAGTCCTCCTCAGAACATCCTGCATCGAGCCCACGGCCTGGGGCAAGAGTCCTGACTGCCTTGCGACACCCCCTGGCGGTCTGCTACCTCTGAAAACCCTTTTCTCGAGGAGAAACCATCATGCTCGCTCATCTTCCCACTGCCTGGACTCCTGTTCTCTGGATTGCGCTCCTCCTGGCCCTCCCGGCCTGCGGCGATTCGACGCCCTCATCCGAATCCAGTCCAGACGCCACGGCCGAAGAGACCGGGGACGCGGGGAATGAGGACGTGGACTCCAGCGATGCAGTCCTCGACGTCGCGGACGTCGCGGACGTCTCATCTCCGTGCAATGGAGCCAAGAGCTGCGTGGATGAAAACGGGCTCAACAGTCCCGCGCTTTGCGCAGATCAACCCGACACCCTCTGTGAGGACGGATGTTGTGTTCCCCTGTTCAAATGCCAGGAAGATGCAGAATGCACTCGATTTTCAGGACTCGCAGGTCAGGGGGACATCGCCAGCTGTGAAGACGAGCGCTTCACCTGCGCATGCAATCTCACCACGGGCGCGTGCTACCTCTTCGTCTGCAACTCGAAGAGTGATTGCGGCGACAGTGAAATCTGCGCAAACGGCATCTGCCTCGACGCGCCGAACCCAGAAGACCTGCAAGTTCGCATCCTCACCCGCCACGTCATCCTGGGTGCGGGAGCCTCTCAAACGCTCCACGGCGCGGTCTTCCACCCGGATGATCCCACCGTGCTGATTCCGAACATGACGCTTGAATGGGAAGTCGCAGACGCGGCGCTCGCAACAGTGGAGGGAAGCACCCTGACGGCCAGCGGAACCGCGGGAACGACGACCGTCACCGCCCGCGTGACGGAGGCGACCGTATGGAGCGCCCCCATCGGCATGACGAATACCGGTTCTCTCGACGCAGACAGCTTCCGAATCGTGTTGGTGGACGGCCACGACGGCGGATTGCTCCAATCCACTGCCCAGATCGAGATCAGGCAACACGACAACGACAACGTCACTCTCGGCGGGAACGAAAGCGACACGGGCGTGTTCACCTTTCCGTCCTCGTGGCTCCCAGCCGACGTCCACGTCTTCGTGGAAGGCCACCATCATCTCTCTGTCTACGCATGGAATGCACTCGAGATGCACCTGTCCCCCGCGCCCCGTTTCGAGGTCGAACTCCATGTCGACCCCGATGGCAGCCTGGATCCCACGACCCAGATCTTTTCCGGCCCCGGCGAGGTCCTCCATGGCGTCCCGAACCTCGAGCACTACACCAAGCCCGGAGAAATCGAAGCGGCGATTACGAGCCTCGCACTCGGAGACGGGCTCCTGGGATTCAATCTTCCTCAACTTCTCGGTCCCAATGTCAGCCGGTACTGGGATCCAGAGGCCCCCCCCGGGCTCTTCGACATTGAAGAGGAACAAGAGCTTCCGGGCGGTGTCACCTTCAGCGTGGGATTCCCCGTGGTCAGCGATTACTGGCTGGCCGCCGGTCCCGGCGACACCACGATGTGGTCCCTGGGTGGCCGCGTGGGTCTGGGGGACGCCGGCGTCGGACAGAAGATCAGCCAGATCATCGCGTCCATCAGTGGCGGAGACAGCATCGACATCCAGGAGATCATCTCCACCCTCCTCCCTCTCTTCCAGGATTTCTACAGTGGCGTGAAGGTGGTGAATGTTGGCGATTCCCCGGACTTCGAGGCCCCCAACGAAACCGACATCACGATGATGCTCCCCCTCACCAACCGCATCACAATGGCGCTCCCTCCCCTTCCCATGCTCACTGGCCCGGAATCGTGGCCGGAGACCGTTCTGGTGCTGGGCGGAACCATGGATGAGACAGGACGGTTCACCCCGCTCGGAATCACTGCCGGAACAGATGCCGAGGTCACGGGAGCAGAACTCGATGGTGTCGTCGATGGAGACCCCAATACGCCCGAACAGGACCCATTCACGCTCTCCATGGCCGCC
>CAVOCR010000161.1:0-5589 GCA_963694245.1 Myxococcota bacterium | reverse complement strand
CTTGGGGAACATGTTCCGGCGGCGCGAATACGGGACATGCGGATCCGGGTGGAAGCCCTCGTGGAAGGGGAGGCGACTCCGGAGAATGCGCGACGTCCGCGCACGGGTCGGGAGGTTCCGCCGGCGCGAGCGGCCGAGGCCCGGGGCCTCGTGGGCGACGTCACGGACCCTGAACTTCGCACGCTCCTGGAGGGATGGATCATGCAGGCCGAACGATGGAAACGGGTTGAAGCGACAGGAACGGAGGGAGACGAATGAGGCTCTGGCGAATCACGAATGGAATGTACATCCGCGTATTGGTGGGGGCTCTGGTGTGGATGGGAGCGTGTGATGAGGAGTGGTCTGTTCCGTCCTCGGACGCCGGGAACCACGGCGAGGTGGATGCCTCGGACCCGTCGGATGCCGAGGGCGTCGAGGGGGACGCTGGGTTCGTGCCGGATCCGCCCTTGTTCGTGAATCAATGTGGGTCCGATGCAGACTGCGGGGAGGGCCGATTGTGCGGTCCTGTCGAGTCTGGGATCGAAGGAGTCTGTGTTCTGGTTCCGCCGTCCCTGGGGGGCGTTACGGATCCTGTCGAGGAGGAGCCCAGTGAACTTCCGATCGATCTGTCCTGCAACGGCGCATCAGGATCCCCGGAGAGCGGAGGAGTGACGGGGTTGTCGGGAATTGTGGATCGGTTCGGTTCAGGGCCTGTGACGGTCGGAGTGGAGATCCGGGTGTTTCTTGCCGATTCGTTCCCGGCTGATGCGTGTGACGCGCTTCCGCCACAGGAGATGTCGGCCTGTGTTCAGTCAATCGTTGAGGACCCTTCGGGGTTGGTGGCGAGCACGGTGTCGGTGGCACCACCGGAATTGGATTGCCCGAACATCCCCTGCGAATCGGACGCGGAGTGTCCTCTGGGTCAGGCGTGCGCGGGGCCGACTGGGGAGATGGAGTGTCAGCTCAATTTTGGCCTCTACGAGCTGGCGTCCATCCCGGTCGAGACGCCTCTCGTGATCGTGACCCGGGGAGGCGAGGGGACGACGGGCTGGCATCGCACCGTGCTGTGGGATGTTCGTATTCCGGCAAGCGCTGCGGGGGCGGGGGCGCATCGGTACGATCCGCTGATCGTCGCCCATGGCCAATGGGTGACCGTGCCGAATCCGTTTGGCGTTTCCATTTCGCTCGGAAATGGAGCGGTGGGGGGACGCATTCGACAGTGTGAAGGGGATGAAGGACATGCGGGTTGGTACTTGCATGAGGCCACGGTGGGCTTCGCCAATCCACCGGCGAAGCTCGGCTATTTCAATGATTCCGAGGCCGATACACTCCCTGATCCCAACCGGGTTTCCACGAATCTCTTTGGCCGGTACACTGGTCTGGACATCTCTCCCGGGCCGAATCATCTTGTGGCGGCGATCAAAGACGAGAGCGGCGTACGCTTTCTGGGCTCACGATCCTTTCACGTCTACCCGGATACGTTGTCCATCGTGAGTCTCCCTGGAAGCGTGGCGCTCGTCACGCAACCGGGAGTCGGGTGTCCTGAAACGGGAGGTACCCCATGAATGGCTGGTTTGTCAGTGGATTGAGTGTGCTGGTGATGGCGGCGATTGGCTGCGGCCCGGGGGTGGACTCCGTGGTGGTTCCCCCGCGTCCGAAGGTGAATCTGCCCGACACCCCTTCGCTGGTGTTGCCCGAAGTGGTGGCGAAGCATCCCGACGGCACGTGGACCGTCGCGGGCATCCGCGCAGAAGGACTCGAAGGGCGATGGGAGAGCCCGGTGGAGGTTCGCGGTGTGGTGTTGGACCGCAAGGTCTGCCCCATGAAACGAAGACGAAACCAGGACCCTTGCGTGATCGCTCCCCATCTCACGCTGGGGGTGAGTCTCTCCGATCCCTCCGAAGCTCTGCTCATCACCGGGACCAATGCCCAGATTCATGCGTTGCCGGAAATGGGCGTTGTCTGCGTTGTCGGCGCGCATCAGCAGTGGAGTGAAGACCATTTCTTCGTGGACTCCAGAGGGCTGATTCAATTGCCTGTGCCGGAAGATCCGGAAGCCCCGATGGTTCTGCAGGCGTGTGGGGCTGTCCCGAACTAGCGGGGTGCGTTGGCGTGCATCAGCGCTTCGCCCATTCGAACGGGGGTGTCCTCCCCGTGGACCATCGAGAGGTCGCCGCGCTCCGTGAGCAGGACCACCGTGCTCCCGAGGTGGAAACGACCGACCTCATCCCCCGCATTGAATCGTGCACCCTCCGCAACGGGGACGTCCTCAATACGAGTCCCTCCGATGTTGGTGCGGTATTCCTGGAAGGACATCTGCATTGAACCGACGTTCGTGGCTCCGACCATCACGATGGCCACGCTTCCGAAGGCCTCCGTCTCCACAAAGGTGACCACCCGCTCGTTGACGGCGAATAGCCGGTCAATGCGATCGATCGACAGGTGGTTTACCGGATAGAGGAGCCCGGGGATGTACCGCAGACCCGTGATCCGTCCAGAGACCGGTGAATGCACCCGGTGATAGTCCCGAGGGCTCAGGTAGACCGTGGCGAAGAGTCCCTGTGAATACCGTTCCGCGTCGCGTTCCGAACCCAGGAACTCGGCGGCACCGTAGGTTCTTCCCTTGATTTGCCAGAGTTCGCCGTTCACCAGCGGTCCGTGTGAGGTGAAGAGCCCGTCCGCAGGACTCACCAATGCGCCCGGCGTCTCGCAAATCGGTCGCGCAGCGGGAAGAAGCGTCCGCGTGAAGAACTCATTGAAGGTCAGGAACGACTCGATGGGCTCGGCGACGTCCGTGAGATCGACTCCGTACTTGCCAATGAACCAGCGGATGGCGCGTTGTACGATGAACGCCGGAAGACGCGCGCTGGCGATCCAGCCCACGACTCGACTGAGGCCACGTCGTGCAATGAGATGAAGCCACATGGGAGACTACTCCTCCGAAAAGGGGGATGTGAGAGAGGTGAGCTGCACGAACATCCGCGCACGCTCTTCGATGGTCGGGCGCTTCATGGCCGCTAGAGAAGACACTCCAAATCCCTGGCAACACTCGGCAGCAAGAACGGTTCCAACGACCAGCCCCTGTCGAATCGAGTCCGTGGTGACTTCGCCGGCTGCGGCGATTTGACCCATGAAGCCCCCGGCGAACGTGTCTCCAGCGCCTGTGGGATCCACGACCGATTCCAACGGAAACGCGGGTACGGCGATGAGCGTGTCCTCGTGACGACACAGCGCGCCATGCGCCCCTTTTTTGATGACCACCGTGCGGGGTCCCCTGTCCTGGATGATTCGTGAAGCGAGGACAGGGTTGGCCTCTCCTGTCAGCAGGGCCGCCTCTTCGTCGTTGATGATGATGCCGTTCACGCGCGTGAGCAGTTCATCGAGGTGGGGACGCGCAGGACCTTCAATCCAGAAATTCATCGTGTCGCATGCAATGAACCCGGGGTTCTGCATCTGCTCCAGCACTTCCAGTTGCAGTCGGGGTTCGATGTTCGCGAGGAACACGTTCGACGTTTCCCGGTAGGACTGGGGAAGTCGAGGAGAGAAGGTCTCGAAGACGTTGAGATGCGTGAAATCCGTTTCCCTGTCCTGCATGTTCGGAAGATAGCGGCCCCCCCAGCGGAAGGTCGCTCCCTCCACGGTCTCAAGGCCTTCGACGTCGATGTCGCGGTCGGAGAAGGTGGCCCGGTCTTCCGCACGAAAGTCGGTCCCGACCACCGCGACAAGCTGTGTGGGCGTGAGATGCGAGGAGGCGAGGGCGAAATAGGTGGCGGAGCCTCCCAGGGCGTCATCCACGCCTCCGTGGGGCGTGCCGATGGAGTCATAGGCCATCGAACCAACGACAAGAACGGTCATCGGAGTCTCCTGGGAGTCTACTGTTTCCAGTGACGTTGCATGAGGAATTCCACGCGGCCTCGGGTCGCGTCGTCGAGGGTGCTGGGGTCGGTCATGACAGCATGCTGCAAAGCGTCCGTGATCCCGGGTTCATTTCGAAGTTTCTGCGCGTCGAGTCGCCCAACCAGGCCCCGAATCGTCGCTTTGGCCCGGACCACGTTCTCGCGCATGGTCGCGACCACCGCCTCGACGGTCACGTCTTCGTGCCCGTCGTGCCAGCAATCAAAGTCCGTCACGAGAGCCATGGTCGCGTAGGGCAGCTCGGCCTCCCGGGCCAGGCGTGCTTCTGGAAGATTGGTCATGCCGATGACATCCACGTCCCAGCTACGGAAGATGCGGCTCTCCGCGCGGGTGGAGAACTGGGGGCCTTCGATGCAGATGTAGGTTCCCCCGAGCTGAGCGGGGATGTCCTGGGCAATCGCCGACTCGTACAACGCATGTTGCAGGACCCCGCTGACGGGATCTGCAAAGGGGACATGGGCCGCGATTCCGTCATCGAAGAAGGTGCGGTGCCGTCCCACTGTCCGGTCGACGAACTGGTCGACCATCACGAGGTGTCCTGGGGGAAGGTGCTCGCGCATGCTTCCCACAGCACTCACCGAGACGATGCAGTCCACGCCGAGTTGCTTCATGGCGTGGATGTTTGCGCGGTAGTTGATGTCGCTGGGACTGATCCGGTGGCCCCGGCCGTGACGGGGAAGGAACGCCACGCGTGCGTCATCCAATTCGCCAACGATGATGGCATCAGAGGGGGGGCCAAAAGGAGTGTCGATTCGGCGCTCTTCGCGTCCCACGAATCCGTCGATCTCGTAGAGACCACTCCCTCCAATCACGCCGATGAACAGGTCACTCATGTCTCGCCTCCGGGACACGGTCGAAGTAGCACCCGGGTTGTCCAGGGGTCAACCCAAAGTGCTTCCGCGGTGAATTGCGTGGATGGCCGCAGAGTCGAGAAGTTCAATCAGGTGGTCCGTCGCACGATTCACGTCGGCAACGTGCGGCGCCTCCAGGGTGACGCGAACCTTCCACGGGGTTTTGTCATAACGGGGGTAGCTTCCCAGGGTCACCCTGGGATGTGCGGCCACCACGGTATCGAGCGCAGGAAGGATGTCCGCCTCCGAACAGGTCAATTCCACCTTGTGACACGCATGGTGTACTCCCTTGAACTCCTGCAGGACGACCTCCAGGCATCGAGCGAAGAGGCTGGGAACCCCGGGGAGAAGAGAGACATTGCGGACCCGTATCACGGGCCAGAACATCCCCTCGCCCCAGAGGAGCTGCGCCGACTGGGGGACGCGGGAGATGCGGTCCAGGGCCTCCTCGTGTCGACCCGGGCGATGGGACTGGAGTCGCTCTTTCAATTCGAGATGCAGAGCGATGGGCTCGGAAAAGGCCTGGGCCGCTGCATCCATCGTGACATCGTCATGCGTCGGACCCACGCCACCGGAAGTGATGACATGGTCGCAGCGCGTGGACGTCTCCAGAATGGCCCCTGCGAGCGTAGGGAGGTCGTCGGGTAGAATGTGGATGCTCTCGAGGGTGATGCCGTGTTCCGCGAGACGTTGAATCAGGAGCGGGGTGTTGGCGTCCACGACCTTGGCGGAGAGGACTTCGTCTCCGATGATGATGGCGGCAAATCGGGGCCGGTGTGTCGTGCTCATGACCGGGTCCTCGGGGCGCGTAGAACGACAACGTCGTGCACGAGTGGGTCCTGCT
>CAVOCR010000160.1:0-5601 GCA_963694245.1 Myxococcota bacterium | reverse complement strand
CTGCATCTCTTTGACGGGGGAACGTTGAAGCAGGCGACGACCGGGAACATTCAGACGCTCTCATACGGTCCAGTCGTGGCCCCACAGGACCTGCTCGTTCGTGTGCAGCCTGCAAGCAACAATGCCTCCCTGAGCTACACACTGGCGATCCAACCCGGCGTTGGCGCATGTCCCAATGACATCCATGAGCCCAACAACTCACTCAGCAACACGGTCCAGCTCTCCTCCGGAAGTCATGATGGACTCCTGATTTGTCCCGGAGACACGGACTGGTTCACCCTCCCCATGATTCTGGGGCAGCATGTTCAAGCGACCGCCCATTTCCAACACAATGACGGCGATCTCGACATGCATCTGATCGGCCCGGATGGTTCGAGCATCGTCGCCTCCTCCATCAGTGAGACAAGCAACGAGGAGTTGACCTGGGTCGCCCAGAACTCCGGACCTCATCATCTCAAGATCAGCGGCTTCGCGAACGCTACGAACAACTACGATCTCGACGTTCTCGTCAGCAATGCGGATGAACTCTGCATCGAAGACATCGTGCATCCCAATCACGTACCCGCCACAGCCACCCTCCTCCCCGCGGGTTCCTGGACAGGCCTCGTGCTCTGTCCGGGGACCGCTGATTATTTCCGCTACGACCTCAACGGCAGTGAGACGCTGACAGCGCAAGCCATCCCGACGGATCCACAGATGCCGATCCAGATACGCATTCTGGACCCCTTGAATGGATCGCCCATCGGCGGAAGCGGCGTATCCGGCGGCGCGGCATGGGCAGAAGCCGTCGCGAGCAGCGCAGGAACGCTGGTGATGGAGGTCTCTCTCCAGGCGTTCACGGAAACCGCATATTCCCTCGCATTCGCGGCGAACGATCCTCCGGGGATCTGCGTCACCGACCGCTTCGAACCGAACAATACGGAGCCAGCGGCCACGCCACTGACAGAATCCATCACCACCCGCCTGACCCTGTGTGGACAGGAAGAGGACTGGTTCTCCATCGAGCTCGCCACCTACGACATTCTGGAAATCTGGGCTGTCTTCCGACATGACCAGGGAGACATCGACGTCAGTGTCTTTGGCCCCGATGGTTCGCAGCTCGGCGCGGGGACCTCGAAATCCGATGACGAACAGTTGGAAGTGTTCGCGCCCAGCCTGGGCGTGTACACCATTCGGGTCCGCGGCAATGGTTCCATCGACAATGCGTATGATCTGGTGGTATCGACGCAGCAATAGAGAGTTTCGGAGACCTCATGAACACATCTCGCTGCCTTCTCCTGTTATGGACACTCACGACGCTCATGCTCGGCTGTCGCTCCGACGTGGACTCGCCGTGCACCGTCGACTCCGACTGCGCTTCCGGGCTCTGGTGCAGTCCACATGCTCAGCAATGCGTCGAAATCGACTGCGAAGACGGACTGTGCACCGCCCCCGATGGCACCCTCTTTCCCACCGGAAGTGACCGCAATGGTCCGAGGACCGGAACGGACGGCCCCAAGGTGACTCCGCTATGCAATCCCACCACCGGACAGGCATGGACCGTGACCTCCTTTCTGGTCGGCACCAGCGGGGAGAAGGGACAGGGAATCGACGTCGATCAGGATCCGAGCACCTGCGACGGAATCGACGGTGAATGCAGCGACGGAATCGACAACAGCTTCTCTCGGCTGGCCTCCCTCGTGAACACCTTCATGAGCACCGGTGTCTCCAGCGGCGACATTCGCCTCACGCTCCACATCCCGGAGAGCGTGGACGTGGGGGGGGGGGAAGAGGCCTGTACGCATCTCACCATCCTCCGACTCCTGGATTCCTCCTCTGTCTCCTCCATGAGCTTTCTTCCAGGAAGCGGAGCGCCCGCCAGCGACATCGGAGAAGTGGAAAGCACAGAGACCCAGCTCAACGCAGGACCGGACGGTGTTTTCGTCATGCCACTCGCCGTGCTGGGCGCGGTCATCTCTGTGGAATTGAACCAGGTCGCCCTCCAGGCCGAGCGAAAAATCACCGTCAATGACGACGGCTCCGTCGGTGAAACGCTTCAGGTCGTTCTGGGCGGCGCCATGACACGGGCTGCGCTGGAGACCGCGATTCTCGCATTGCCGGCTTCCGCCGCGGAGCGCGCCGGTCTTTCCCGACAGGCGATCCTCGACATCATCCAACCCCTTCTCGAAGAGGACCTGGAAACCGACATCCCCGAGGCACGAAAGATCTCGATTGGCCTGACGATGGAGGCCGAACGCTCCAACCCATGGGACATCGACGCCGGACAATTCGACCTGTCGACGGGCCTCAAGTACGCGCTCTGCCAGACGGATGACGAGGGACTCCCCTGCAATGACGGAAACCCCTGTACCCTCGGGGACACCTGCCTCGACGGCGAATGCGCCCCGGGACTCATCAACGTCTGCGAATGCTCCCAGGACGCGGATTGCGCGGCCACCGACGATTTGTGTGATGGCGTGGATGTCTGCGGGGACGACTTCACATGCGCTGCGGACCCCAGTACGGCTCCAGCCCCCTGCGACACGGCCAACGACAACGACTGTGCCGTCAGTCTCTGCGAACCGACGACCGGCGAATGTGTCCTGGAGACTCTTTCGGATGGAATGCTCTGTGAAGACTCCGACCCCTGCTGGACGGTCAAGGCCTGTGAATCCGGCGTATGCCAGGGGCTGACCTGGAACATGAGCACATGCGAAGAGGAGGAGTGCACGACGCTGGGAGAGACCATGTGTGAGGACGGCATCGCATGCACCGTGGACTTCTGTACCGAGGCGGAGGGATGCACGACGATTCTCGACAATGGCCAATGCGATGATGACGACCCCTGCACGGGGGATTCCTGCGATCCCACGGCGGCAAACGGGAGCGGATGCACGCATGAGGTCTTCCCCAATTGTTCTGGCTAGCACCGGAGAAAGCCAATGGTTGAATCGAACCCCCGCTTGAGTCGTCGAAGCCTCCTGGCCGGATGCCTCGCATGGGGGTTGCTGCGCCCACTCGAATCACTCGCCATTGGCCCCCTCAATCAATTCCGCATCGCACGACTCCGGTTCCCCGGAGATCGGAGAATTCGCCCCCATGCATTGAGCACGCTCGCGTCCGAGGTCCGCCTTCAAACCAGCGTGAACGTCTCCCCGGAGATCCCCCAGATCCAACTCCACTCAGGAGAGCTTTTTCATCATCCCCTGCTCTTCTGGATCGGGGACCGGCGATTCCGACGACTCTCCCCGACCGCCGCCGGACGACTGAAGACCTGGCTGGAGGCAGGGGGAACCCTCGTCATCGACAACGTGGGCGACGCGGGTCCCTCCCCGGACTTCGACTCCACCCTCCGCGCCCAGTTGAAAAGCCTCTTCCCCCGGATCCCCCTCCGCAAAATCCCGGCGGATCACGTGCTGTACCGCTCGTTCTATCGTGTCGACTACCCCGCAGGCCGACGCATTGATCGTCCCTGGTTTGAGGCCCTGGAACTCGATGGACGTCTCGCCGTGATCTACTCCACGAACGACATCACGGGCGCCTGGAGTCGAGATCCCAACGGCGGAAAATGGAGCATGGACGTCCAACCGGGAGGCCGACGCCAACGCCAGGTCGCGATCAATCTCGGGATCAACCTGGTGGAATACACCCTCTGTCAGGACTACAAGGACGATCAGGTTCACCTCGATCACCTCCTCCGAAAACGAAATTGGAAGATTCGTCCCCGAAACGGCTCTGTACATTCCAACGGACTCGACCAGGACTGACCGAATGAATGCGGGGCTCTTCAATACGGGACAGGAAGGAGTGGTCACCCGACTGATCACGACCGGTACCTGGGATCCCCTCACCGAGTGGCTCGTGGCATTTCTCTGCCTCGCCATCTGCGGACTCACCGTGTGGAACTATCGGGAGGAACCCCGAATCGGTCGCCGGATCGGGATGATTTCCCTTCGCGTCCTGATCCTGGCGCTCCTTCTCTTCCTGTTTTTCCAACCCGCTCTCGTGACCGAAACGATGCAGCGGAGTCGCAACGCCGTCGCCATCCTGCTCGACGACTCCGAAAGCATGGCGCTTCCCCACGGAGACGGGACACGTCTCGACGCGACACGCGATCTCCTCGAACGGATGGAACCCCTCGTCGCGGAATGGAAGAAGGAGCGAGATGTCGTATTTCACCGCTTCGAAAGCGGTCTTGAGCGACTATCGGACAACTTCAGTCCCGCCGATTTGAAGGCATCAGGGAAGGAAACACACCTCCTGGAAAGCCTCGAAGCGCTTCAATCCGAGGGAGGACGCCGCGATCTCGCCGGGATCGTCCTTCTCACGGACGGAGTCGACAACGGCCAGCTCTCCGAACGCATGGAAGGGGCCGTCGGACTCGATCGTTCCACCCGCGACTTTGCGGCCTCATTGGGCGCCCCAATTCATGTGTTTTCGTTCACGGACCCCTCGGACCTGATGGATGTCGGGGTGATGGCATTGCGCCATAATCCCTTCGCATTCCACCTGAACGTGTCGCGACTCGACGCGACCATCCGCGCGACAGGAATCCCTCGGGGAACGCCGATCCAGGTGACCCTTTTGGAAGAAGGCCAGCCCATCGCGAATCGAACGGTGCAGATCCCCGAGGGAACCGTCGAAACCGAGGTCTCCTTTGAGATCGTGCCTCGTCAGGTCGGTCATCGTGTCTGGACCGTTCAAATCACGGCGCCGCCTGGAGATCTCCTCCCCGGAAACAACCAGCGCCACGCGGTGATGCAGGTCATTCGGGACAGAATCCGCGTGCTTCAGATCTGTGGAAACCCCTCCTGGGATCAACGCTTCCTCCGCAATCACCTGAAGAGAGACCCGGACATCGACCTCATCAGCTTCTTCATCCTCCTCAATCCAGAAAACATGTTCGCGGTCCAGGCAAACGAGACGACCCTCATCCCCTTTCCTGCCCACGAACTCTTCGTCGAGGAACTCGGCGGATTTGATCTCGTGATCTTCCAGGACTTCAACCATGGCCCCTTCCAAACCCGGCACCACCTGTTTCGCATTCGTGATTTGATCCGCGAGGGCGGCGGGTTCCTGATGGTGGGCGGGCCCCGAGCCTTCACAGAAGGCGGTTACCACGACACGGAATTGGCGGAAGTCCTTCCCGTCTCCCTGCCCGCACCCGGAGTTCCGGGCTCAACGCTCGATACCGGGCGATTTCAACCCGTGCTGACGGATGCCGGGCGACGACACCCCGTGACCCGGCTCCTCCCAGACGCTGAGCAAAACGTGGACGCCTGGAAGAAACTCCCGGAACTGGAAGGCATCAATCGTGTCACCGGACTTCAAGCGGGAGCCCTCTCTCTCCTCGATCATCCCAGCCTGAAGACCGCAAACGGCGGCCCCCAACCGATTCTTTCCGTGGTGGAGGTCGACCGGGGACGCACGATGGCGTTGACGACCGACTCCAGTTGGCTCTGGAGCTTTCTTCACAGCGGAACGGGGGGATCCAGTCGGACGTATGCGACCTTCCTCGACAATGCGATCCGATGGCTGATTCGGGACCCTGATCTCGAACATGTCCACTTGAAGATCGAGAAGGTCAACGCCCAGATCGGAACGAGCGTACCCATCCAAATC
>CAVOCR010000159.1:0-5626 GCA_963694245.1 Myxococcota bacterium | reverse complement strand
TCTCTTTCGAAGAATCAGTCCACCTCGCACCGCCAGATCCACAGGACGAAATCGCCGTTTGCTCCGGCGAGGAGGGCTGGTTTGTGGTGGGAGAGAGTCCATCATGCGCCGGAGAGTCTTCCACCCAGGCGCAGCCTGTCAAACCCCGTCAAATCAACTGCGCATCAGTCATCACTTCGACAAGCGCAGGCCCCGGATGTGCCAAAGCACGCTCGATGGCCGCATCCAACGCCTCGATCTTCTCGACGCGGATGCCGAGCGCTCCACAGTTCGTGGCAAAATCGGCGAAGCCCGGGTTGTGGAGGCGCGTCTGCCAGACCTCCCAGTTTCCTGCTCGCTGCTCCTTGGAGATCTTTCCGAGTTCCCCGTTGTGAAGCAGCACATGCGTGATGTCCATCTCGTATTTGACCGCTGTGGTGAGCTCCGCCATGTACTGACCGAATCCGCCATCTCCCGAAATCGAGACCACCTTCCGCCCGGCAAAACGCGGATCCGATTCCTGCGTCGCCGCCCAGGCACCGAGCGCCGCAGGCAGGGAGAATCCAATGGAGCCGAGATAACCGCTCATCAACACCGCCTGGCGACGACATTCAAAATAGCGCCCAAACGAGTAGGTGTTGTTTCCCACGTCGACGGCGATGATCGCGTCCTCCGGGATGCGCGAAGACAACACCTCGAACAAGGCCGCTGAATTGATGCCATTCCCCCGATCATCCGCGACCCGACTGGTCTTCTCGGCGCGCCAGATGCTCCAGCGATTTGCGACCTCGGGCCGCTGATCCTCGGTCGTCGGTGCGGGAAGGCCATCGCGCAGAAGATCCACGGTCTCCGCGATCGAACCCCAGACCGGCACATCGACTCCATGAAAACGTCCCAGCGTCATGGGATCCCGGTCCACGTGAATCGTCGGTTTCTTCGGAGTGATCCCCGTATGATTCGAGAAACTGGCTCCCAGCACGAGGAGACTGTCACACTCATTCATGAACCAACTGGCGATGGGCGTCCCGCTGCGACCCAGAACCCCGCACCCAAGCGGATGGTCATCTCCAATCAACCCCTTCGCCTTGAACGTCGTCAACACGGGCGCATTCAGATGCTCCGCGAGCCGCATCACCGCGTCCATGTCAAAACGTGCGCCGTGTCCCACGATGATCACGGGTCGCTTCGAGTCTCCAAGCAATGACAGGGCGCTCGCCATGCTTCCGTCGGGCGGAATGATCGCTGGATTGGGCACGCGGCCCTCGGGACCCCCGGCGATCGCATCCTCGGCCGCGGGAACGGTCTGCACCTCATCGGGGAAGATCAGATGACTGACACCCCGATTCAACAAGGCGCTCTTGCACGCGAGGTTCGCGAGTTCCGCGTGACGGCTCCCGGACAATACGGTCTGTGACCATTGCGCCACGCGACCAAATGCCGCCGCCAGATCCACCTCCTGAAACGCGCCAGGACCCATCACCTGGGTATCCACCTGACCGGTGAGCGCCACGGTCGGAGAGCGATCCACATTGGCATCCCAGAGCCCCGTGAGCAGATTGGTCGCCCCAGGCCCCGCAATGGCCAGACTGGCCGCAGGTCGCCCCGTCAACTTCCCGTACGCCGAGGCCGCAAAGGAGGCAGCCCCCTCATGGCGAATTCCGTAAAAGCTCAGCTTCCCCGCGATCGCCTGACGTCGCAACGCATCTGCCAGCCCCAGATTGGAATGGCCAACCATCCCAAAGACCTGCGTCACGCCCCAGTTGACCAGAGTCTCCGCCATCACATCGCTCACGGTGCGGACTTCGGGCTCCTCTTCCTCCAACGCCACATAGATCCCGTCGTCACGAACGTCGACTTCAAACGTCTCGATGCCATCGCCATAACCACCCGGTGACTTCCCCGTGCACGGATGATAATCCCAGCCATGCCAGGGACATCGAAGCCAGCCGTTCTCGATCGAGCCCTCGCCCAGTGGTCCCCCTTGATGGGGGCAGCGATTCTCCAAAGCGGAAACCGTCCCCTCATGATGCGTGAGGCAGAGGGTCCTGACCCCACAAGCCACAGTCTGCACACGCCCTTCCGGCAACGCATCGGAGTCCAGTACCCGATACCATGTCCTCTGACCTGCATCCTTGCTCATGCCTGCCCCTTCATCCGCGATGAATTCTTGAACCTGTTGTATCTCTGATGTTCGTGAGTGTAGCCCAACAGACCCCCAACGGTTCCAAAAATCACAGGAAAAACAGAAAATCCGGACTCTCAACGAGTCGCAAAAACCCGAGACTCATCCGCGAATGCCTTGAATTCAAGCGCGTTTCCGGACGGATCCCGCAAAAACATCGTCGCCTGCTCCCCCGGCATTCCTTCAAATCGAATCCGAGGCTCCACCACGAACGATACGTCCGCCCCGATCAGCCGATCCCGGAGCGCACGCCATGACTCCATGTCCAGAATCAATCCGAAATGAGGAATGGGAACCTGATCTCCATCCACCAGATTGCCCCCAGCGTCCCCGGTGGATTCCAGACAATGAAAACTCAATTGATGCCCGTGGAGATCAAAATCGACCCAGCGTTCAGCGCTTCGCCCCTCGCTGCATCCCAGAATTCCCCCATAGAACGCACGGGTTGTCTCCAGATTCACCACCGGCATCGCCAGATGAAATCGCGCTCGACTCATCACATTTCCTCCAAGTTCAGGACATCAGCCTGCCGGATCGAATGCCCCCTGCAAAGAGCAGATGACCCTGTTTCCAACGCTTCACCTTGACATCGATAATGATATTCATTATCAAGAAGGAGAACGTTCAAGAGGGATTCATGATCGTCTGCAGCTGCAATGGACTCAACGAGCGCGACCTCATCCGAGAGGCGCTCACGCGCAGCGGAAACCTCCGTGAAGTGATGGACGCCACTGGCGCCGGTCAGGACTGCGGGTGCTGCCGTGACGAAGTGCGCGAAATCTGCACCCAGATTTCCTGCAACGGATGTCCGCAATCAGAAGCCGCTGCCGGCGGGTGCGCCATGACCGAAGGCGCGGTCGCCTGATCCGCCCCCATCCCCGTAAATCCTGTACTCCCGACAACTCAGAACAAGGCGCATTGCGCCCACACTGACTCCTTGCAAAACCATCCTGCGTGATCCAGAGTCGGGGCGATTCGAATCCCTGAAAGGAGAGGTCATGCGAAAGACGAACAAGGAAATCATCTCCCTCCTCAATGATGTGCTGACCGGCGAGTTGACCGCCATCAATCAGTACTTCATCCACGCAAAGATGTGCGGAGACTGGGGATACGATCGTCTTCACGAAAAGATTCGCGCCGAATCCATTGACGAGATGCGCCATGCCGAAGCGCTGATCGAACGCGTCCTGTATCTCGGTGGCGTGCCCAATGCGCAGCGCATGAGCAAGATCCGAATCGGAGAGACCGTCCCGGAGCAGTTGGAATCGGACCTCGCCCTCGAACTTGCGGCGATCCCCCGATTGAACGACGGAATCGCCCTCGCGACGAAAGAAGGGGACAACGGAACCCGCGCTCTCCTCGAAAGCATCCTGACGTCGGAAGAAGAGCACATCGACTGGATCGAGGCCCAGATGGAGCTCATCGAACAGACGGGCATTCAAAACTACCTCACACAGCAGATTCGCGCCTAGCGATCTTGCCGCAGGGACGCTCCCTGCGACACCGAAACGACCTGAAAAGGTGAACCTCGAGTTCCTCATGCCGCTTCGCACGCTCCTCCGAGATCCGCTTGTAATCGGGCTGGTCGCGCTCCTCCTGAGCCCAGCCGACACTGGCACTCCACCCTCCGTGCTCCTGAGCGGAGACGATGTCTCGGCCATCACGACGCGATTTGAATTGACCCACGGACGAGCGCCCACCGCCTCGGAAGAGAAGGATCTGATCCAACGGGCGATCCATGAAGAAGTCCTCGTACAGGAGGCTCGAGCCCTGGAACTCGACCTGGGAGACCCGATCATCCGCGGGAGACTCGTACAGAAAATGGCGCACCTCGCGCGAGGCGCCACGCCCCCGGAAGATCCCGACGAATCCACCCTGAAAGAGTGGTACGAAGCACACACGGATCGTTACACGCGTCCCGCCCTCATCGACTTTCAACACGTCTACTTCCAACGGGATCGACCGGAAGGCGATGCGAAGAAGCAACGGGATCAAGTCCTCGAGGAATTGCGCATCGGCGGCTCTCCCGAGGGTCGCGGCGAACCCTTCACCCATGGACCCCGATTTCGAGGCCGGACCCTCCCCGACGTACGCACCCTTCTCGGGGGCCCCGCCACGGAAAAGATGGCCGTCCAGGAGAAGAACCAATGGTTCGCAGTGGACAGTCCCTACGGATCCCACGCCGTGCGCATCACCAGCCGTGTCCCTGGAAAATCCGTCCCACTCGACGGCGTCCGGGAGCGGGTCCTCCGGGACTGGCGTGTCGCGCAAACGCGCCGGCAGGAAAGCCTGGCCATTCAAACGCTTCTCTCCCGCTACTCCATTCGTGTGAAAGGCGCGGAATGGTCCCCATGAACCGCCTTCTCACCTGCTGCCTGATCCTCACCCTCTTCTCGCCCAGAGAGGCGGAAGCACACGCGTTCACGCCCGGAGTCCTCGAGATCGACGCGAATGAGGCCGGCTGGGATGTGATCTGGCGAGCCCCTCTTCCCGCATCCGGCGACGCCCCAGGAGCCCAGCTGGGCCTGGCAATCACTCCCCGATTTCCGGAGGGATGTGAACACACGCACGTCTGGGCACGGAACAATGAGCGCGCATTCCATGTGCGCTGTCCCACGCTCGCGCCGGGAGAATCCGTGGAACTCGAGGGGCTCTCCGGACTGACGGAGGTCGACGTGGTCATCCGATGGTCCCAGGGGGAAGACTTCCTGTGGACCACGGTTCTTCGCGGCGGGGAGACACGTTTTCCGGTCCCTGGCGCCGGCGATTGGAAGGATACGCTGCGGACCTATGTGACCCAGGGCTGCATCCATATCTTCGAGGGACTCGACCACCTCCTCTTTGTCTTCTGCCTCCTCCTTCTGGTGCCGAGCACCCGTCGACTGGTGGGCGCCATTACCGGATTCACCCTCGCGCATAGCTTCACACTCGCTGCGGCCGCTCTCGGAGGCGTGGAGCTCCCCGGAGCCCCCGTCGAGGCATTGATCGCCCTCAGCATCGTGTTCCTCGCGGCAGAAGCCGCACGACCCACAACGCGTCCGAAAACAACGCTGCACACCCATCCGGGAGCCGTTGCCTTTGCATTTGGACTCCTGCATGGGTTCGGATTTGCGGGGGCCCTCACCGAACTCGGCCTTCCCCCCGGAAGAGCACCGCTGGCGCTTTTCGGGTTCAATGTGGGGGTCGAGCTGGGACAGCTCCTCTTCATCGCAGCGGCGATTCTCCCGCTGACGCTGGCCCGACGCTGGGTGGGAGCCGAGCGGGCTCGACGCATCCCGGCCTGGATCGCGGGATGCATCGCCGCCGCATGGACAGCGGAGCGCTTCCACCTGCTCTTCTCAATCTCATCTGGAGGATGAGCATGACTCGAAACACTCCCCTCGCTCTCGCCCTGACCCTGCTTCTCTGCGGATGCCCAGGCTCCCCCGCAGAACCCGTTGAAGACGCGACAGAAACAGGCCATGA
>CAVOCR010000158.1:0-5644 GCA_963694245.1 Myxococcota bacterium | reverse complement strand
GCGCTTGAGACGGTGCGGGGGGTCGGAAAGTGGTTTCGGGCCCAGGCGCGCGCCACGACGAGGGGTTCGCCGTTCATTCCAAACGCCTCGTGGACATTCATCGCTTCAAAGCTCATGAGGCTTCCATCGGCGTACTCGATATCGGTGATCGGCAAGGGAAGAGGATAGAATTTCGGATTCGTGACCTCGATCTCGAAGAGGATCTCGCCCGCCCACGCGTTCCCCGCCGGATCCACGATGTCGATCTGGACTCCGATGGGCAGCGGGCTGTCGTCCAGAGGCTCGGTGATCGTGTTCCAGAATACATTCCCCCGGATCGGGATCACCCAGCGCATCGGCAATCCGGCGTTCACGGCGTCCTGAGTGCTTGTGTTGGCCTCAGGATGGGCTTCGTCCTCGGGCGTGAACAGGAAGGTGAAAGTGACGGCGTATCCGCCGAGCTCCGACAGATCCTCGCTGTTGTCGTTCACCTCGACCTTGACGTAAGCGCCGTGTTCCACCTGGTAATTGCTGATGTTCGCAACGGGGGCGGTCATCAGGAAGGGGAACATCTTCAAGACCCCCGCATCGTGGCTGTAGCCGGATGGGGTTGCCTCTATTAAACTGGTACTGGCGTGAATGATCACGGTCTCGTTTTCTTTCCATTCCTCGCTGGGTTCCGGGAACTCCTCGCTGGGGGTGTTCGAGAATTCGTAGTAGCCGGGCTCTTGTTGGACCATGTCCGACTGCGCGAAGCTCACCCAGGGGGGCGTCGTATCCCGGTGGACGTGGATGCTGGCCGCGGGCTCGTCCAGCCCTCCGTTGCCCAGGCTGTCCATGGCGAAGAGTTCCACCTGGTACGTTCCCTCGGCGGCCGGAAGGGGGACTTCGAGGGTGCCTGTCATTTCGTTGGGCGGGACGTCTCCGGAGGGAATCGGAACGTCCATGTTCGCGGTGATGGGGCAGTTCCAGTTCACAGCGCCCTCCGGAATCTGGCAGAGACGTATCTGAAGGACGTCGAGCCCCCCCCCCGGCCAGTCGCCCGAACCGGTCTTGTCGGTGGCTGAGTAGGGGATGTATACCGCGGGAAAAGTTCCAAGGAATGTCTCCTCGTCTCCGCCCTGGAGGATCACGACGGGAGCCAGCGTGTCCACCTCGACGTGTACAGCCGTGGCGGAGGCGCTCCAGTTGCCGGCATGATCCCGGGTGTATACATCCCAGCTCTCCGGGGTGTTGAGGAGGTTCGCTGCGGCCACAGGAAGGGTCAGCGAGAAGGACTGGGGTCCGGGAGTGCCCGGTGGTTCGGCACCCGGTGTCGCGTCGATCGCGAGAGGCGACGTGATGTCGGCTCCCGCGGGGACGGCGCGCACGAGCGCGGCACCGCTCCCACCCTCGTCTTCGGCGAGGAAGCCGAAGGTGAACTGTGTCGAACCCTCCGGCGCGATTCCGAGGGCGAGATCAGGGTGGAAGACATACGTGGCCATGCCTTGCCCTCCGGAGGACAGCGTGGGCGGACTCGGGGCGATCGGGTCGTACCCGACGACGCGCTCGACCGTCGTGGAGTTCCCCAGGAGATCGCTCGCGATCAATTCGAGCGTGAAGGTCTCTCCCGCCTCTGCAGGCGCGGGCGGCAGAGGGGTGGAAAAGAGGCCGTCGACCACATCCACGGTGATCGAGGAAGCATCGCCTCCCCCCACGGAGAGGATCACGGTGTCGAGGCCGATGCCCTCGTCGCTCACCACCCCGCTGGCCGTGATCGTCGTGCTGGAGGTCCAGCTGCCCTCGGCCGGGGTCCAGAGCCCGACGTCCGGTGAGATCGTGTCGAGATGAAGCTTCCGAGAAGTCTGCGCGAGGTTGCCCACCGCATCCAGGGCCATGAGGGTGAGGGTGTTGGTTCCCTCCAGGAGGGGGAAGAGGCCCTCCACCTCGCCTGTCTCCGGATCCCAGGCGGGGACGACTTCAGGCTGGAATTGCTCCGCCTCGTGGACGAACTGAACCGAAGCGACTCCCGAATTCAGTTCCCCTTCCTGGGACGATTCATCCACGACCGTTCCGCTCCAGGAATGGGACGCTTCCGTTGTCCATGTCGTCTGGCTCTCCAGGTTGATGGTGGGGGCCGTTCGATCGAGGAGAAAGGAGCGGGAGAGCGTTCGAACATGCCCGAGGAGATCGGTGCCTTCGACGCTCAATGTGAACTCTCCGTCTGTCTGATTCTCGAGGGCTGAGATGTAGAACCCGGAGTTCATCGGCACCTGGATCGGTCCCTGATCGCTGGGATCGGTCACCACGAGTTCGGAGACCGCGTCGGGATGCAGTGAACTCACCTCCAGGAGGAACACGTCGGAGACAAACGCCCCGGCATCCGGGGTCAGGCCCACGAAGGAAAGCACTGGACCCAGCTCTGGGGCCTCTGGATCGATGGTGGGAGGATAGAGGGGGCCGTCATCATTCCAGAGATCGTCGAGGAGGGCTCCCTCCTCGTCGAGGAGCGCGCGGATCTCCGGAGTCGCGAAAGCGTAGACCGCCCCGGCGAGCTCGGCCCGGGTCGTCAGGGAGGAGATCACTTCGTCCCCGTTCAGCTTCAGGGTCTCGCTGCTCCCGCTGGCCAGCACATGTTTGCCGTTCAGGAGTCCATCTTCGATGTCCTTGGCGAGGATGCGAATCAGCCCCAGCCGCCCTGTCGCAGAGCTTCCGGAGGCGGCGGCGAAGTCGCTCGCGAGGAACGCGAGGCCGTGGTGGCTCCATTCGAGGATCCCCGCAGGTCCCGTCGGCATGTGATCGCTGTTCGGCACCGACACTGCGGCGCGGCCGAGGGGCCATGTCTCGGGACGCCAGAGATGGTCTGCGAACGCTCCGTGCGCAGTGTTCATCGCGGCCTCGATGGCCTGTCCCCCGCTCACGTGGTGGACCGCCAACTGTGCCGCCATCGTGGTCCATGCGTCGATTCGAAGCGGGACGCCTTCGGACGTCGCTCCGTCGAGGAGAAGAGAGAGCTGATCGCTCTCTCCAAACACCTCGGAATCCGCGCCAGATTCCGCGATGATCTCGGCCGTCCCGGCCCCGGTGACATCGATGCGGAAGATCCCTGTCCCCTCGCTCGCGGTCCCCGTGAGGGTGAATTCGCCATTCGCGTCCGTCACGGCCTCGGCGACGATCTCCTCGTCTCCCCCGACGCGGGTCGCGACGACGTTGGCGCTGGCAACAGGAGCTCCGATGTGCACCTGTCCATGCCATTCGAATTCCTCTTCGCCAGTCTCCTCGCCGATCTCCTCGCCGACCTCCGCCCCGGTCTCCACCCCGGTCGCCTCGCCAGTCTCCTCGCCGATTTCCTCGCCGACCTCCGCCCCGGTCTCCGCCCCGGTCGCCTCGCCAGTCTCCTCACCGGTCTCCTCACCGGTCTCCTCGCTGGTCTCCTCGCCGGTCTCCTCGCCGGTCTCCTCGCCGGTCTCCTCGCCAGCGCCCAGGGTGCCGACGCTTTCGCCCGCGCAGCCGAGGGTGAGGGGCATCCAGCCAATGCAGAGAACAATCAGGGTCCATGCTCGCATGGAGGACTCCGTGGGGTGTGTGTTGAGGAACTGAGTGTGCCGGAATTCCGGGGGCGACGGCAATCCAAACGAGCAGTGAATCGCGGTTTCGGTGTGTTTTCATTTCGAATCACGCCCACTCTCGTTGCCTGAGCCGGGCTCCAGTCCCCTCTGCGGAGCATCGACATGCGAGCATGCATCCGATGGGAAGAACGGGGTCTCGAGGCTGTGCTAATCTCTCTTCTCATCTTTTCTGGAGGTCTCGAATGTCACGCAATGGGTTGCCCCGGTTCCTTCTGGTTTCGTGGGTTCTGCTCGCAGTCGGGTGCGGAGGTGGCGGCGGGGATGCCGCTGACGAAGAGACCGGAGCGGAAGAGACGGGAGCGGAAGAGACGGGGTCCGAACAGACGGGCGTGGCTCAGTTCCTGTCAGGCAAACTTGTGGCCGGTGACTGTCTGGGGTGTCCGCTGCTCGTGGTGGATTTGCAAAGCGGTACCGAGATGCCCTTGACCGAGGATGTGGCCGGGGATGCTGCCTGGTCACCCAGCGGAACCCAGATCGCGTTCATGGATTCGGGCCAGCTGCATGTGATCGATGAAGAGGGGACTGATCAGCAGATGCTCGCTGAACAGGGTTTTTACCCGGCCTGGTCTCCCGATGAAAAGTCGATCGCCATCGCCCAGTATGACGTGAGCGGTCTGCCCCAGATCGCAGAAGTGAATCTCGAGACCGGTGAGGTGTCCTTGCTGGCTCTCGGCGGAACCCGTCCCTCCTATCACCCAGACGGCACGCGATTGGCTTTCAGTCGTCCGGCGACTGAGGACCTGCTCGGGTCATTCATGGATCACGACATTCACGTGATGGATCGGGCCACCGGTGAGACCACCTTGTTGACGAAAGGCCTGCAGCCCATGTGGTCGCCGGATGGTCAGACATTGGCCTTCATCCGTCTCGATCCAGACAACGTGGTGGATGTCGCCTCCGAGACGGACTGGGGCCCGGGCATGGGCGTGGGCTTTGACATCCTCCTCTGGGATGAGGCGACGGGCTCCGAAGAGAAGGTCCTTGCGTCGGAAATCTCCTTCGCGATGTATCACTTTGGTTCCGCGGATGTGATTCATGGATGGGTGGGCGGTTCCCGAAACCTTCTCTTCACCGAGGTGTCCACCGAGGAGGGCTCGGAAGGCATGAGCAGTGTGCATCTGGATGTACGTCTGCTGGATACCGTGTCGGGCGAGTCATTGGAGGCGGGGACCTCCCTGCTCAATCCGAGCTGGCACGCTTCACCCGCGCAGTTCATGGAGTAGCGTTTTCCGCTCTCCCTTCCTTCCGCCTTGAGGGCCGCGGGCGCTACTTCTCGATCACCCAGATGGCGGGCTTCTCATGAAACGAGGGGAGCTAATTGCAGGATTGGGTGATGTATTCGTAGTCGCTTTCCGTCACTTCTCCGGTGAACTGATTGCAGGATGGATTGTCGTGGAGCTGGTTCTCACCACAATCAGGGATGATGTCCCCGGCCCAGCCGGCCACGCCAAACCAGCCTGATATCTGGGAGGAGCACTTTGCGAGGGTGTCGATTGCCTGGGTGATGGAGCCGTCGCAGTTGAAGTCGTATTGGAGCACGTCTTCGTACACGGTTCCCGCGGCGTAGTTGCAGTTCGGGTTCATGGGCTCTGCGAAGAACGCCTCCTGGCCCGGATATGCGTCGTCGTCGAGATCGCAGCAGTCGCCAACTCCCGGTGACTTTGTCGGAGTGGACCAGATATTCTCAGCTTTGCAGAGGCACATTCCGTCAACCTTGTTGTTCGTGAATCCATCGGAGTCCAGATCCTGATAGTAGAGGATGCATCCCGGTACGTCGGTCTCTTCGTCGGTCTGGCCGTCGCAGTCGTTGTCGACCTGGTCACACGAGTCGATGCTCGGTAGTACCTGGCCCTCGCACCCGCTCCATTCACCGTCGTTGCTGCATATGCGAGCCCCTGATTGGCAGGGACCCACGTCCTGTGTTTCGGGGTCGCCCTCGTAACAGGACTCCGAATCTCCCGGAGTGCAGTCAAAGCAGTCGCCGTCATCCCAGTTGTTGGCCTCGCAGAACAGGGTGTCGTGGCATGTTCCATCTCCTTTCCAGCTCAGAGAGACAC
>CAVOCR010000157.1:0-5662 GCA_963694245.1 Myxococcota bacterium | reverse complement strand
CACGACGCGACGTTGCTGCTTCACAGGCTGCACCACCACATCCACACCACTGGCCTGGCCGGAATTCGCACGCCCCCGCGCCGTGGCCAGCTGCTCTTCGAGAAGCTTGATCGTGCGAGGACGCTCCTGAGCCTCCCGCTGCAGCGTGCGGTACCGAACATCGATGCTGACGAGATCATCACTCGTGGCCAGCTTTGCGTTCAGGAGATCCTTCAAGCGCCTCCGCTCTTTTCGAAGCGCATTGAGTTCAGCGCGTGCCCCCTCCTGCGTGGCTCGCTCGCGTTCCAGTGAAAGCGCGATTTCCTCCACGGCGATCTGGCGCGTGTCCGTATCCTTTTGAAGGGTCCGCTCGGCACCCATCCGTCCCGCCGCGATCTCCGCGTTGAGTTGCTGTATTTCCGCTTCGGCGATCGCAATGTCCGCATCCAACGGCGCCGGATCCAGATCCACAATCACCTCTCCGGCCTCCACTTTTTGACCCGGCTGCACACGAATCGCGAGCACACGAGAAGCCTGCATCGAAGAGACTGCCACCTCCTCTCCTTCCGCAAATCCCAGGACTGTTCCCGGACCGTCAAAGGGCCCGTGGAGCCAGAATGCGGATCCCAGCGTCAGGACGAAGAGCATCGTCGGTCCCCAGCGCACCAGCCATCCCTTGGTCTTCCAGTTCATGAATCCTCTAGAGGTCGAGGGTGGGTTCCTGCATCAGCAGCGTCACATCCTGCAGGCCATCAATGTCATTCAACGCCGACACCAGACGAGTCCGAGCCGCCGGATCCGGAATGCTGATTTGATAGGCATGCTCCATCAACTCCCCCTGGGCCGCTTTCCGGAGCGTCACGAGAACAAACGACTCGCAATGGGTTTTGAGAACCGCGCCCACCGCATGATCCCCCACCTCGCTCGAGGGCATCGCAAAGCGCACAAGGCCATCGAAATGACGTCGCGAACCATATGCCGTGAAATGGAGCGTGAGCGCTGCGAGGGCGAAGACCCCGGTGCCCGCGATCGCGGCCACATGCGCCTGCAGACCTGTCGCAATTCCTGCGGCCAGCGAAGCAAACACAAAGATCATGTCTCTCGGATCGCGCATCGTCGTCCGAAAACGGATGATCGAGAGTCCACCGGCGATCCCAATTCCTGCAGCGATCGAATTGCCGATCGCGAGCATCAACATGCAGGTGATGATGCTGCCCATGGCCATTGCCTGCACCAGGGTCTTCGAATAGGAGAGCCCCGAAAACGTCCAGACATAGATGCGAGCAATCGCCTGTGTGAGCCCAAACGCCAGAAGAAGGGACACCAGGGCAGCCCGCCAATCCACCACATCCACGCGCGTGAACGTATCGATCCAATCGACCATGGCTCTACCAACCTCCAAGGGTCGGGACGCGTCCCGCCACGTGTTCACCAGGCAACAATTCCTGCGCCTCCAGGCTGAAGCAGTACTTGGAGAACGAATAGCGGATCATCTCAAATCTCTGCACAAGCGCCATCATCCACCGAGGCACGATGGCTCCAAACTTCAACTCGACGATGACCATGGAATGCTCCAACGAAATCCTTCGGGGGTGATCCACCGGTCTCCAGCCCCTGTCGTTCGCGTTCAAATCGAGCGCGCTGCGAGCCTGACATCGTACCGCGCAATCAAACGTCACTCGCGCATAGTCATCCACCGTGGAGAAGAACGCCACCCGATCATATTCCACCAGCACAACGGGCTCGAGATGATACCGGTGCACATGGTACAGAAAGCTCCCCGCCTGCTGGGTCTGAAACTCCCCGAGATTCAAATCCGCCAAACGATGGGGGGCGCGAATCAGATCGGCCCAGCGGTCCCGGGAAACGGGGGTGCGGGTCTTCACGATCACGTCCCCCACCCGGCGCTTGAGCTCCAGAAAGACGTTTTCCCCCGGCCCGTTCGGATAGGACCGAACGCGGAGCTTGAAGCGATCCGGCATCTCAATCTCGTTGGCGAGGTACAGCGCCCGATCCGAGCTATCGAAGTACAGGGAACGAATCGTATAATGACCGCTCGGACCCATGTGAGGATCGGGTTCACAGACCGTGCGAACGGCCTCTCTCAAAGCGTCCAGGCGCGCAGGATGGACAAAGTACTTGAACTCCCTCCGCTCCAGTCGATTCTGATGATCCACCCGTTCCCCCATTCACTTCCCGCCGCCTGTGAGACACCGACGCTGTTCCAAACGTTGCTCGAACGCCTCGAATCCCCAAAACACACGGAGCCCCGGGGTCCCGCTCACCCCGCGATCCCTCGCAAGTCCACCAGCCGCGGAAAGTCATGCGGTGGCTGCGGAAGATTCCCCGGGCGATCGAGGATCACGGCCACCATTCCTGCGGCCCGTGCGGCCTCCGCCTCCGCCACGATATCCGTCGCAAACAAGACTGCCTCGGGCGAGGTCCCGAGCGCCTCTGCAATGTCCGAATAGCTCTTCTGCTCTCTCTTGGGCCCCGTCGTGGTATCGAAGTAACCGGCCAGCAGAGGCGTCATGTCCCCCCGCTCCGTGTACCGGAAGAAGAGCTTCTGAGCCGCGATGCTCCCGGACGAGTAGATCGCGACGGGAACTCCCCGGGCGTTCCACGATTGGAGTGCCCCTTCCACATCATCAAAGACCACACTGCGAAGGGTTCCATCCTCGTATCCACCCCGCCAGAGCCGGCCCTGAATGGACTTCAAAGCCGTGGTCTTGCGATCGATGCTCATCTGCTGCAGGGCATTCTCCACGAGCGAAATGCGAATGGCCTCCGTCCCTTCCGAATCCTCGGCGATGGGAACAGTCCCCTGGACACCCGCCCGCTGATCCGCCAGCACCTGCTCTCGAAACGAAGCCAGATCCCGATCCATCGCCTCACTTCCCCAATCCTTTCGAGTGAAGGCATCCAGCTCGTCGCGAACATGGGGAAAGAGGACATCGTAGACAAAATCGATGGGACATACGGTCCCTTCAATGTCGAGAAGAACCGCCTCCAGAGCATCCGTATCGACTTGAACAGCCATTCGCATCCCCCGAGCGGATTATTTCACGACCCGAAGGCGAGCAGAGCGTGAATCTTCGCGCACCGGTCGTTGGTCCTGGTACGACGCAATCCCCAGGGAAAGTGCACTCTCCCGGAGATCATCCAGATCGGTCTGAATCCCGTAGGCCTTCAGGATGCGAACAAGCTTCGGATAGTTCTGCTCCAACGAGCGCTTCACCGACTTGAATCCATGAAGCGCCGCTTCATGGCGATTCCAGAACGCGAGCGGGTTCATGTTGAAGAACTTGAGATCGCTCTCGCTCGGCTCAATCAGAATCACGTCTCCGTTGAAACTGGGGTCCATGCGCAATCGATCAAGGCCGACGCGAAGACGCGATGCGAGAAGCGTCCGAAACGTCTGATTCAACACGGAGAGGAATCCCATGTCCGAGATGCTGCGGACGCCTCCAAGCATCTCGTCGGTCATGGCGTTCACGAAGGGACGAAAGGGATTGTAGGCGATGATGAGATCCGCGCCCTTGTTCACGATCGTCGAGATGTTCGCCGTCTTTCGAATCGCAGCATCCACATAATCCACCCCGTTGAAATGCGCGGGACGGAAAAATCCGGGAATCGCCGTCGATGCCTGAACCGCCTGACTGATCGAGAGGCTGTCGTCCTCGTCATGACCGAACACGACGCCTTCCGCTGTATCCAGATTCGTCGCGCAGATGTAGAGCGAGTTCTTTCTCTCCAGATGCATCAATCGGAAGTTGTTCGGAAGACCATTCGATTCGAGATTCCGACGCATGAATTTCTCAATGCGGGAATTGTCGAACACACCCGTGGGAAGATAGCTGAACAGATGCGGAAGCTCGGTCCCTGCGAGAATGTCCAGGATCAGGG
This sequence comes from Myxococcota bacterium, assembly GCA_963694245.1. GTDB lineage: Bacteria > Myxococcota_A > UBA9042 > JABWCM01 > JABWCM01 > CAVOCR01. The sequence continues at coordinate 1,777 of CAVOCR010000157.1, read as the reverse complement.
GCTCCAGCAGCAATTCCAGGTTCTGGAGATTCGGCTTGTCCACGAGCGTTCGGGCCTGCTCGCTCAAATCCCGGCGATTGCGCCGCAGAAAGCGATAGCTCAACCCCGCGACCTGAGGCAGAAAGGCGAGCGCATCCTTTCCGAACTTCATGGGCTTTCCCATGAGTTCCTTGTAGTTCGGCCAATAGAAGTCCGTCGGCTTGAACTGATCGATCTTCTGGCTGTTCCCCGAGAGACTGAGAAACAACTCCTCAGGAGGGATTCCAGCAGAGAGGGGACCGGCAAGAAAAGCTCCCGCCGAGATGCCCAGATACATGTCGAAATCCGTGATCTTCCGATTCACGAAAAAGCTGTTGAGAGCGATCAATCCCCCGAGCTTGAACGCGCCACCGCTGATCGCGCCTCCCGCCAGACTCAAGCCAATCCGAGGATTGCGTTTGGGTCGACTCAAGTCGCTCTTTTGAATGATCGTGACGCCCATGAACCCCTGCCCCCTGGCTGAATCCGCCCAGTGTACCCTGGCTTCATCGGTTCCCCAAACTACGAATCGGGGAACCGGGCCGCTTCAAGCGCCGAAATGATCTCAAAGAAGACTGTGAGGGTCGACATCGAGGGCCACCGTGCCCGCGAGGTGGCAGGCATCCACGTGCATGTCGAGAGCCGTGAGAACCCGATGCAGCGCGTTTCGGTCCGCGCTCTTGAACAGCACCTGCACCCGGGTCTTGTTCTTGATCCGCTGAATCGGCGCAAATGCCGGTCCGAGGATCCACACCTGATTGCGCTCCGCCAGCGGGGCAAGGTGCTCGACCAGACCGCGCGCAACGCGCTCCGCCCGCTCCGCATCCGCATCCGTGACCTTCACGAGCGCAAGATGCGCATGCGGCGGATACCCGCGGAGCTCACGAATCGGCAACTCCTCCGAGAGAAAAGCCTCCACGTCGTGGTTCGCTGCCGCTTTCAAGCTGGGGTGATCGGGGTCGTAGGTCTGCACGAGCACGCGACCCGGAAGCTCCCCACGACCCGCACGACCTGCGACCTGGGTGACCAGCTGAAACGTGCGCTCACTCGCGCGGAAATCTGGAAACTTCAAGCCATGGTCTGCGAGGAGAACCCCCACAAGCGTGACCCCCGGAAAGTCATGGCCCTTCGCGACCATCTGCGTCCCCACGAGGACCTGGGTCCTTCCCGAACGAAACTCGTCCAGGATGCGATGAAGGCCCTTGCCCTGAGCCGTGTCCCGATCCATTCGCGAGACTCCCACATCCGGCCCAAGAAGCGTGACCACGTCCTCCTCGACCCGCTCGGTTCCGAATCCCACCGGTTCCAACGCTCCCGCATGACAGCTGGGACAAACCGCGGGCACGCCCTCGGAATGCCCACAATAATGACAACGCAGAGTGCCCTGACGACGGGAATGGCTGAGGGAAATGCTGCACGCGTTGCACTCCGGGAGATGACCACAGGACCGACAAAGCACAAACGAGGAGAATCCTCGCCGATTGAGAAAGAGAATGACCTGCTCTCCCCGCGCCACCGTCTCCCGGAGCAGGGTCGCTAGACGCTCGGTCAAGAGGCCATTCGGTCCCACTCTCGGCTCGGTTCGGAGATCGACCACCTCGACCCCGGGAAGCCCCCGTGAATGCACCCGCTCCCGCATCCACAATCGTGTGTGCTTCCCCTGAAGCGCGTTGAAATGGGTCTCGAGGCTCGGCGTCGCAGAGCCGAGAACGACCGCGCAGTTCCCCAGCTTCCCACGGACAAGAGCCAGATCCCGAGC
>CAVOCR010000156.1:0-5680 GCA_963694245.1 Myxococcota bacterium | reverse complement strand
GCGGCGTCCATGAACGGCTATACCAGCGCCATCGCGGCGGTTCTCTCGAAGGGAGTCAAGCGCACGATCACGGCGCATCAGGCGGAAGGCGTGTTCGCGGATGTGGATGTGATTGGGGCCGCGCCCCTTCGATTGACCCGTTCAGGATTCGGAGATCTGGTCAGCAAGCCCTGGTCGAATGCCTGTTGGACCCTCTCCCATCATGTCACGGGAGCGGCGAAGTCGGACGCTCCTTCCCGACTCCTGGATGGCCCCTTTCATGCGTTGCTGAAGAAGGCTGCTGGATTGCATGTGGGAGACCCGGTCGCGATTGGATTGTTGATGGAGACCCTGCTCTTGAGCGGGTGTTCCATGGCCCTCGCGGGGTCTTCTTCACCCGCGTCTGGGGGAGAACATCTCATCAGTCATTACTGGGACATGATCGAGCATGCAGGGCATCGACCCGTGCGTGCGTTGCACGGGACTCAGGTGGGAGTGGCGACTCTGGTGAGCGCAGCGCTCTATGAGCAGGTCATTCAGGTTCGGGAAATCGATGTCGAGCGCTGCATGGCGGGCCATGCGGGAGATGCCTCGGCGCGGGCGACAGAGGTGCGCTCCCGGCATTCCGGATTGCCCGAGGCGGTCGTGGAAGAGCTCGTGGAGCAGTCTCTTCTCAAGCATCTGGAGCCCTTGAGTCAGCGGAAGCGTCTGGAATCTCTTCGGGAGATGTGGCCGACGCTTCGGGCGGAACTGGAGTCGATTCTCCTTCCCCGAGAGTCGATCCTGGCCGCGCTGGTTGCGGCGGGTGCACCGACGAGGTCGGAGGAGCTGGGGGTGGATGCGGAGACGCTTTCTGAGACGATACGGGTGTGTCGGGACATGCGTTCCCGCTACACGGTGCTGGATCTTGCGGAGGATCTCGGACTGCTGACGGAGTTCAGCGCGTCGCATCCGTTTGAAGGGAGGGAGTCGTCATGAAATCGGTTCTGGTCACGGGAGGAGCGGGATTCATCGGATCCAATCTGGTGCATGCCCTGCTCGAGCGAGAAGTGGAGGTCCGGGTTCTGGACAATCTCTCGAGCGGTCATCTCGCCAACCTCGCGGATGTGCGGGATCGCATCACGTTTGTCGAGGGGGACATTCGGGATCGCCCGACGCTCACGACCCTGTGTGAGGGGGTCGACTACATTCTGCATCAGGCCGCAGTTCCCTCCGTTCCCCGATCCGTCAAGGACCCCTGGACGTCCAACGATGCGAACGTGACGGGCACGCTCAATGTGTTTCTGGCCGCACGGGATGCGGGCGTTCGACGGGTGGTCGCGGCGTCTTCTTCTTCGGTCTACGGGGAGTCGAAGGTGCTTCCGAAACATGAGGGGATGCGGCCCGCTCCCATTTCGCCCTACGCGATCACCAAATACGTGGCGGAACTCTACGGGGCGGTCTTCAAGGAGACCTTTGGAATGGAGATCGTGTGTCTCCGTTATTTCAATGTCTTTGGACCTCGTCAGGATCCTCAAGGCGCCTATGCTGCTGTGATTCCCCGGTTCATTGAATCGATCCGCGAAGGGATTTCGCCGACCATCTTTGGAGATGGAACCCAGACTCGTGACTTCTGCTTCATCGAGAATGTCATTCAGGCGAATCTCCTCGCATGTGAGGCTCCCGATGCGGCGGGGAGGGCCTTCAACGTGGGATGCGGATCTCGGATCACGCTTCTCGATCTGGTCGAGGCGATCAATGAGGAGCTGGGTACGAAGGTCGCGCCGGAGTTCGGTCCGACGCGCGCGGGAGATGTACAGCACTCCCTCGCCTCCATCGAGGATGCCGAGAGCATCCTCGGCTACAAACCGGCTGTTCAGTTTCGGGAAGGGCTTCGAAAGACCATCGCCTGGTATGGGCGGTCCCTCTGAACTCCGTCCGATTTGACGTGATTTCAGGCCTTTTGAGCCCGGGTTGCGTCTGATTTCCACAGGATTCGCCCCTGGACTGCCTGGACGCTTGAGTCTCGCAGCGTGGGTTGCTATGGTTCGGCCCGTTTCAGGCTCCAGTGAGCTTCCTGGGCCGAGCGAGGGAGGAACCATGACCGTTCGAAGCGTGACCGTTCGAAGCATGACCGGATATGGGCGTGCGCTCTTCACCTTCCAGGGGGAGGCCTTCAGCGCAGAGATTCGCGCCGTCAATCACAAGAACCTCGACATTCGCGTCCGGATTCCACGCAATTTGATGGTCCTGGAGCGTCAGGTGGTCAGCTGGGTTCGTGAGCGTGTTGTGCGCGGTCACGTGGATGTTCACATCTCCGCGCTGCCGGGCGGAAGCGGAGGGACGGAGGTGCGCGTGAACACGCACCGTCTGGAGGCGTTCAAAGAGCTCTGGGCTCAGCTTGCAAACGAGGGGGAGACCCGTTCCGCAGCACCCATTGAATGGCTGGCGGAGCAGGAGGGCGTGCTGGAGATGAGCTCCCGGGACATTCAAGAGCAGGCAGCCGCGCCGGAGATGAAGGAGGGGGTGGATGCTGCATTGGAAGAATTGAATGTGAGTCGAATCCTGGAGGGGAGCGCGTTGACTGCGGATCTTCTGGGTCGCACCGGGACTCTTCAGAACATTTTGACTCAGATGGAGGAGCACGCACCGGAGGTGCTGGAAGCCGGACGAGCTCGCCTCCGAAATCGTCTTGCGGAGGTGATCCCAGATGGCGACGTCGGTGTGGACATCGGACGTCTGGAGGCAGAGCTTCTGATCTTGAGTGATCGGAGCGACATCACCGAGGAGATGGTTCGGGCCGAGGCTCATCTCAAGCAGATGGATACGCTCCTCCGGGGAGGCGGAAAAGAGGCCTGCGGCAAGCGTCTCACGTTTCTGGTGCAGGAGCTGCTTCGAGAATTGAATACGATGGCTTCCAAGGCCAATCATACGGTGCTCTCCTCCTTGAGCGTCGATGGACGCGTCGAGATCGAGCGGATCCGTGAACAGATCATGAACATTGAATGAGCGGTACACAATGAACAATCCCCTGCTGAACATTGGATATGGAAATTTCGTGGTGTCGAATCGCGTGATCGCGATTGTGAGCCCCTCTTCTGCGCCGATGAAGCGGCTCAAGGAGGATGCGCGCGAGGCGAGCCGCCTTCTGGACGCGACCCAGGGGCGTCGTACCCGGTCCATCGTGGTCATGGACAGCAATCATGTCGTTCTGTCCGCAGTGCAGTCCGAGACGGTCGCGCAACGGTACGGCGACAAGGAAGAGGTGTAGTCCTTGTCGGTTCTTGAATGCGCGCCTCGTGGCGGTCTTGTGGTCATCCTCTCTGCTCCTTCGGGGTGCGGAAAGTCGACTCTCGCTCGTCGATTGCTGGAACGTCGCCCGGATGTCCAGGTGTCGATCTCGCATACGACCCGTGCCCCGCGCGGGAGCGAACAGGACGGTCAGGCCTACCATTTTGTCAATCCCGCGCAGTTTCAGGAGCTGATGGAAGCGGATGGCTTTCTGGAGCACGCCGTGGTCTACGGCGAACACTATGGGACGAGTCGGGCGGAAATCGATCGGATTCATGCCGAGGGCTGTCATGTGCTTCTGGACATCGACACGCAGGGCGGACATCAGGTCGCGACCCGTCTGGAGGGTGTTGTCAGCGTGTTCATCCTCCCTCCTTCCATGCAGGAGTTGGAGAGGAGATTGCGGGAGCGCAAGACGGATACCGAGGAGAAGCAGCGCTTGCGACTCTCCCGGGCGCGCGACGAGATTCGGATCGCGCACACCTATCAGCATGTGATCGTGAACGATGACCTCGATGTCGCTGTCGAGGAGTTGTTCATGATTGTGAGCACGGAAGAGCGACGAGCTTCTCGGATGGCCCCCGTGGTCGACGCCCTGCTGTTGAAATGAATGGGTAGAAGGAAGGAAGTGAGATCATGTCCGAGCGACCAGTCCGGGTGCGCATCGCCCCAAGCCCCACCGGGGATCCCCATGTCGGAACGGCCTATGTGGGCCTCTTCAACATGGTGTTTGCCAAGAAGCATGGGGGGCGTTTTGTCCTTCGCATCGAGGATACGGACCAGGTCCGCTCCACGCCTGAATCCGAGGAGGCGATCCTCCGTTCGTTGAAATGGGCTGGACTGGAATGGGACGAGGGACCCGATTGTGGTGGGGGGTTTGGTCCCTATCGTCAGTCGGAGCGTCTGGAACTCTATCAACGCCATGTCGGGGATCTGGTCGCGAGCGAGGCGGCCTACCCCTGTTTTTGTGATGGGGAGCGCCTGTCCGCGCTTCGCGCCGAGCAGAAGGCCAACAAGCTTCCACTGGGCTACGATGGGCAGTGTCGGGGAATGGAGCGTGCGGAGGCCGCAAGGCGCGTGGAATCCGGGGAGTCGCACGTCGTTCGGCTCGCGGTTCCCGATGAGGGGCAGATCCAGGTCACGGATCACCTGCGGGGCGAGATCACGTTCGAGAGTGCTCAGATCGATGATCAGGTGCTCTTGAAGTCGGATGGATTCCCGACCTACCACCTCGCCAACATCGTGGATGATCACCTCATGGAGATCACCCATGTCATTCGTGCCGAGGAGTGGGTCTCGTCGACGCCGAAACACGTCCTTCTCTATGAAGCATTTGGCTGGGAGGCGCCCACGTTCATTCATCTTCCGCTGCTTCGCAATCTGGACAAGTCGAAGATTTCGAAGCGCAAGAACCCCGTGAGTCTGGACTACTTCAAGGCGGCCGGGTTCCTCCCGGAGGCGCTCTTGAACTTTCTGGGGATGATGGGCTGGTCGATGCCGGATGATGTCGAGCAGTTCAGCGTGGAAGAGATGGTCGAGGCCTTTACGTGGGATCGCATGAGTCTCTCCGGACCCGTGTTCAATCTGGAGAAGCTCGAGTGGCTGAATGGGATGTACATCCGAGCGATGGAGCCCTCGGTTCTCGCGGCGCGTGTTCTCGAGGCGATGGCGCCCATCGAGCGCATCCGTACTCTTGCTCCGCTTCTTCAGGAGCGGATTCAACGACTCGATCAGTTCCTCCCGATGGCGGAGTACTTCCTCTCCTCCGAGGTGGACTGGGAGCTCGAGACCTTGATTCCAAAGGGCATGGATCGCAAGACAGCCTACCGGGGGATCAAACAGCTCGCAGGAGAGGTGGATGCGTTGACTCCCTGGTCGCGGGAAGGGATTGAGTCCCTCCTGCGCGATTTCCCGGATCGGAATTCCGAGTGGAGTCGCAAGCATGTCTTCACGATGACGCGTTGGATCGTGACGGGTCGAGGAGCCTCTCCGGGGTTGTTTGAGACCCTCGAGGTGATCGGAAAACCGCTGGTTCAGGATCGCTTCCGTCGCGCGATGCTTCGCTTGCGCCCCTGAGGATCCTCCGCGGGAAGCGGGGTTCCACAACCTCTTGATATTGGGGACTGCGACCTCATCGGTTTGCGAATTCCATGGGTGACCCGTAGACTGAAACAGGTTTTCGGAAGGCTGAGGCGTTCGTGGTCATGGAATCCTCACCCCCAGGCGCAGTCGAGATGGAGCGAGTTCTCGCGACTGTTGCCGAATATCATCCTGCTCCGGACCTTGAGCTGATTCGGCGTGCGTACCATTACGCCCTGAACGCCCACGATGGACAGACCCGCAAGAGCGGGGAACCCTACATTCTGCACCCGGTCGCCGTCAGTTCCGTCGTCGCGTCCTTGAAATTGGATGAGGCGAGTCTCTGTGCGGC
>CAVOCR010000155.1:0-5693 GCA_963694245.1 Myxococcota bacterium | reverse complement strand
TTCGAGGCGGCCGATCTGGAGCGTATCGGCGAGCTTTCTTCCGTGCAGGAGCATGGTTTCAGGAACCCTGGCAGGTACTCCACTCTGGGATGCACACGTTGGTAAAGGCGTTCCAGAGGCAACTGGGAGTCAGCGCGCTCTCACCTGAACCACAATAGGATATCCCACACTGGAAGAGAGCTTCAACGCTTGAGAGACTGGAAGTGTCCATGAGGCTCAGGCAGTTCGTGACACAGGCTCCATTTCCGAGGGAGTCACAGGCCGTCACGCATTGAGCCACGGAGACACATTGCCCCTCCGCGAGGAAAGTGTCTTCCGGGATGCAGGACCCCGCGGACTGGGAACAGCCGAAGAAGCTTCCCGTGTAATGGCAGGCCTCGCTATCGATGCTGCCGTCCTTGTCCAGATCGCAGAGAAAGCTCCGGCACATGTCCCATTGCACCGCGTCGGTGTAGCCCTCGGGACTCAGGTTGTCCACGCAGGCCTCGGTACAGGCTTCATCCTGACCGCAGCTGGGCGCGCACTCGAAATGGAATTCGGCACAGTCCGATGTTCCCACGTAGAAGCACTGGGCGGTCTGGGGAGTGCAGTTCAGTGTCATGCATTCATAGTATTCGTCGGGTGTTTCCGTGAGGCCACAAGCCGTGCTGGCACATCCCATGTAGTCGTCGAGTTTTGGCAGAAAGAGGGGTCCCAGGGCTTCCTTGCACTGCTCAGTACACCCCTTGTTTTGGAGGCAGAGTTGCTGGCATTGCGTGAATTCCTGCGTTCCGGGCTCGGGGCAGTCATCCCCCACTGCACAGGCGCAGCCCTGCTCGGCAAGGCAGCCGAAATAGGTGGAGCAGCTGAGAGGCGTGCATGCGGAGGCTTCCAGGCAATGGGAGTCCTCACAGTCGACGAATCCGTCGTCGTTGTCGTCGATGCCATTGCTGCAGTTCTCCGAGAGGTCCTTCTGGCTTCTCGACAAGCATCCCTCGTAGGTCGAGCAATCGGCATCATTGCAGTCGATCACGCCGTCGCCATCATCATCAAGAGTGTTGTTGCAGACCTCTTCATGGGGTGTGCTCGTCTCTTTGCAGACAGGCTCATCGAGACACAGGGGGTCGGTGCAATCGTCAGCGGTGCAGCTGCCGAAGTCCCGAGCTTCTGGGGATTCGGGCAGGCAAATCGGTTCGTCGGAGAGGATGGGCGCGCAGTATTGAAGGGCGTCACAGGCTCCGCAGGATCCGCCACACCCATCCGGTCCACAGGTACCGTTGGCACACCAGGGGACGCAGGAGGCCTCCGAGACGATGAAAGAGGTGATGTGGAGGGCGCTTTTCTGTGCTCCGCCGCTCGATTTCGGAATGGGGATGGAGTGGTGGGAGACCTGGGCCTTGGAGATGATTTCAATCTCGAGATCACCGCCTTCGGGAGCTCCGCAGGGATCTTCCACGATGACCGAAACGGAATAGCTTCCGGCAATCGCAGAGTCCACGGGCCAGAGCACTCGTTCGATTCCAGGCCTGTCTGTCGACTCACAGAGACCATGGGATTCGGCTCCAAAAATCGCACCGCAGGTGATTCCGTCATGTTTCTGGTCAAGGGAGATGGATTCGCCGAGGGGGGTGGTCACGACAAGATTGAGATCGTGGGGCGTGTTCCAGTGAAGCGTGACCTGAACCTCTCCCGATGGAATGCAGCGTCCATCCATGCAGGTCGCGCTTGATTCACAGGAGCCGCAGGCGTTGCCGTGACAATCATATCCGCATGCGGCGGCTTCGCAGGTCGGGAGACATTCGACAGGATTGTAGTCTCCGGGCATGCAGTCCATCGGAGTGCACGTGTCTTGATTGCCCTGTGAGCAGTCCATGGCGGTGACGCATGCATCGGGCGTCGTCTGTGGAAGGTCCGATTGCGTGGGGTTTGTTCTGTGGGGGGACGAACCTACCAGACAGATCGCTTGCCCATCTCCCGCGGGTTCGGAAGTGCCGAGTTCTCCAGCGGTTCCGCAATAGGCTCCGGGAGGGCAGTCTCCATCCCCTGTACAGTCCATGTATTCCATTGGCGTGGAACAGCCGGCGAGACCTCCGAATACTCCAGAAATGACAAAAACAGCTTGCCAGGTTCTTCGCACAAATTCTCCTACGCCACTTTTCATTCCGCCGCTGTTTCGACGCGTACTGCTGCGTCGCCAGCGATGAAATGCTGTGATCCCCAGGGTGTGTAGTTCTCTGATTGTCGATCGGAAGGCTGCTGGAAGGGAAGGGCTTTTTGTTGCCGGTGTTACAGGCGAATGCTCTCAGATGTCTGAAAACAGGGGGGAGTGGAGGTCCGGAGAGGGCTCAGGGCGTGCTGCAGGGCTGCGAAACACGCACATCGTCGATCCAGACCCCCGAGTGATCGTTGGAGGAGTCATCGAGAGTGTCGAACTGGAAGAGGATCCGAAGCGGTTCTCCAGAGAGAGCCACGGGGATGAGGGGGCTGGCTTCTGTCCAGACGGAGCCGTTGGGTTGTCCCAGTGCATCTTCAGACCACCATGCGGGTTCTCCCGCTGCGCTGTCCCAGAGAAGTGTCTGGGTGCCATCCTCGCGGAGAGCGTGGGCTGTCAGGCGGTCCCACTCTGCGTTCGCATATCCCCCGACGGAATATTCGTTGGCAAGACGGAAGCGGAACCGGAGGAGTCCTTGAACCCCGTTGGGAATGGAAACGACCGGGCTCGCGATGGTGCCCTGGACTGCGCCCGCCTCGCTCGCATAGGAGGGGTGTTCGGCATGGGAGAAACGGAGCGCCCCCGGGGAACTGAAGGAGGAGGAGGAGGTGAGATGCCACAGGATGTCATCCGTGGGGTCGTTGTCTTCGGTGATTTCCCATTCCTGGAGTGGGGATCCGGTGTCGAAGTGGGCCTGGAAGAGGTCTTCCAGACAACAGGTGGCCTCTCCGATCCAGGTGGCTTCACAGGTTCCGTTCACACAGGCTTCGAGCGCGCACGCATCTTCCCCGTCTTCGCATTCGAGGTCGGATTGACAGCATTGGTCGGTGTTGGAACAGGCGTGTCCGATGCAGGCATCCACCGTGCATGCGTTGCTGTCCTCACATTCCGAGTCGGCAAGACAGCATCCGGCGACAAGGGAGTGCACACATGATGCGTTGAGGCAGGCATCCACTGTGCAGGGGTCTCCATCGTCGCATTGGCCGTCTTGTGAGCAACACTCCGCCGCCGGATTGCTGCAGATTCCGAGAGGGGCCTCGACGCAGAGATCGCTCGTGCAGGGGTCGCTGTCATTGCATTGGGAGCCCCATTCGCAGCAGTTGGCCAGTGGGCTGTGGACACAGAGCAGGTTCTCACAGGTGTCGAAGGAGCAGGGAGCGCCGTCGTTGCAGAGGCCGGCATCGAAGCCGCAGTACTCTTTCTGGATCGCGAAGGCGCAGACGCCGCTGGTGCATTGCTCATGGGTCACATGGAGTCCATCGTCGCATTCCTCATCAAGAGCGCAGGTCAGGGGAGTGCACTCCGTGAGCAGGAGGATGTCGTCCAGGGCGATGCCGGCCCGTTCGCCGCCGTCGGCGTTCAAGGTGTCCATCGACCAGGTGATGGAGAGGGTGGAACCGGACCAGGCAGAGAGATCCAGGCTCAGGTCTGTCCAGGTCTTCGTGGGCAGGTTCTGACGGGTGAAGACGTGGGTCTCGGACTCATCGGTGGTCAGGGTGACTGCGAAGCGATCCAGGGCGCTGTCGTCTCCCACGTCCATCCAGACTCGGAAATTCAGGGTGGTCCGGATGCCCGCCGGGAGCGTCAATGAGGGGGAGGATACGCTCCCCGCGCTGGCTGTGGGGCCGAGCGTGGAGGTCTCGGGCTCTGCGAATCGGAGCGTGTACGCGGTGTCGGTGGGCGTCGTGTCACTCAGGTGCCAGAACGCGGCATCAACGCTGGGATTCAGCACGAGGTCACCGGTCGTCGCGTCTTCAAAGTCCACTGCGAAGAGCGGCTCGGCAGAGGTACAGCAGTCCGGGGTTTCGCCGACGCTCCATCCGCACAGGCCCTCGAGGCAGAGGGGCGTTCCGCACGCGCTTTCTTCTCCACAGGCCTCATCGGAAAGGCAGCAGATGTTCGCCGTCTCACAGAACCCTTCATTGGAGCAGAACCCCTGGGCGCACGGGTCGGCAGGATCATCGCACTCCGTGTCGTCATGACAGCAGGTCCCGGATTCCATCGGGCTGAGAATGCAGTGGTTTCCGATGCATGACCCGGCAATGCAGGGGTCGTCGGTGCAGTCCGAGTCCACCATGCAGCATTCGGGGTCGGGGGTCGCGGTCGCAACGCAGAGCTTCTGTACACAATCATTGATGGTGCAGAAGTTGCCATCGTCACAGTCGGAATCATTGATGCAGCATCCCGCCTCGAGATCGGGTGTGAAGACGCAGCCTTCTGCCGGTTCGCAGGTATCCGTCGTGCACTCCGACCCATCATCACATCCCACGGTGTAGTAGATGCACTCTCCGGCGTCGGCGTCCCAGACATCGATGGTGCATTTGTCGCCGTCCGCGCAGCTCGGAGGGGGCTGGATGTCGGTTTCGACGTCGGGGATGTCGGGTTGGGAGTCCGGTACATCCGGGATGTCGGGAATGTCGGGAATGTCGGGAATGTCGGGTTGGGAATCCGGTGGGTCGGGAGTGTCGGCGATGTCCACGATGTCCGCGGCGTCCGCGGTGTCCGCGGTGTCCGTGGTGTCCTGGGGGATCACGTCAGCATAATGGTGGTGGATTTCCTGGACCGTGCATCCGCCCCACATCATGGAGGTGAAGAGGAGAGACATCCATGTGGTGCATCGCATGAGGGGCCTCCAGGAGGACCAGATACATTCAAGCTACCTGTCGGTGGGAGTCGGATGCAATCCCGAAGCGTTGAGACCGGGTGAGATCGGGGGGTGGTGGAGGATCTGAACGAGGGTCTGTTCAGGACTCCGAACGTACACAGAGGTCGCCCCGTCGCGATGGGCTCGGGCGGCTTGTGCGATCTCCACGCCGGCGTCTTTCAGGTGGGTTTCCCAGGAAAACACATCTTCCGCGCAGGCGACGATCAGTCCGACATGATCGAGTCGCTGAGGGCCTGTGGGTTCTTCCCCGCTGTGAAGCGCGACGTTGTCGAGGCCCATGGTGAGGTACACGTTGTCCGGATCGGGTTCCCACTCCACGGTGTAGCCCAGCAGCTCGATCCAGAAGTGACGGGATCCCTCCATGTCGGTCGTGTGCAATGCGACATGATGGAGTCCGAGGTGTGGAGGGGGCCGTTTCATGATGGGGTTCCTTGCGGTTGTGATGCCATTCCTATGCGACGTGGGTCCTCGGGTCAATCCCGACAATCGCTCTACAGCATGGCCTCTGGAGCAGTCGGGGTCGGGGGTCTGCGGAGAAGGGAGCGTTCGGGCAAAGGGCTTCGAGCAGGGAAGCAGAGTGGCCGCATTCATTCGATTTGGGTAGAGTGACCTTCATGAATCAGGCAATGCGCAAGGGTGTGGAACGACGTCCTCGAGTGGTCGCGGGGTCGATGCGAATGGCGGGGAGGTGGCGATGAACTGGGACCTTTGGAGCGTGGGCAGATTCTGGATTCAGAAGGGGCTGCTGACGGGTGTTCTGTCCTGTGCTTTTGTGGCCTGCATCACTCCCTGGCCGGGTCCGGAAATCGGAGGAGGGACGGATGTCGCGGCACCTTC
>CAVOCR010000154.1:0-5710 GCA_963694245.1 Myxococcota bacterium | reverse complement strand
TCGTCGCCGTCGTTCGCGGGGACGTGGGGACGACGCGGCGCCAGCGGCGGTGGCGGCTGCGCCTGCGGAAGTGCAGGAAGAGGTTGCCCCGGTGGTTGCCGAGGCTGCAGGGGCTCCCAGTGAGTCCGAAGAGACAACTCCGGTCATGGAACAGAGCGGGGATGCCGCCTCTTCGGAGGCCGTTGAAGAGGTCGCTGAGGAAGCGCCGGTCGCGGTGGAAGCCGCGGAGGCTGCTTCGGTGACCGAAGAAGCCGCTGAGCCTGAGGCCAAGAAGCGGGCTCCGAAGGAAAAGCGGGAACTCAAGATCGATCCGGAAGCCCGCCCGACAGCGACCCAGGCGGTGGTCATTGCGGCCCCGCCCGCAGGATTCACTCCGCCCGTGCGGGGCATGGGAGCCCGTCCCGGTGCTCGTCCCGGCGCTCGTCCCGGTGTTCGTCCTCAGGGAGGCCCTCCGGGGCGTCGCCCAGGGGGCATGCCGGGGAGGCCCGGACCGCGTCCTCCAGGAGGTGGAGGCCCGGGAATGGGCATGCCAGGTTCGATGCCTGGAGGTCCGGACATCACGGGGAGAGGCGCAGGACGAGACGCCCGAGGAACGGGTCGTCCCGGTGAGGCCCCAGGGGGCGACAAGGGGCCCCGTCGGCGACGAACTGGACGCCGGATCGTGGATCAGCAGGGTCAGAACTTCAATACACGAACGGCCATGGATGACGACTTCGGTCGTCGGATGCGTCGTGGACCTCGACGGGGTCGTGGAGCGAGGCCGAGCAAGACCGAGCTTACGACGCCGAAGGCGATCAAGCGCGTTGTGAAGATGGACCAGGTCATCCCGGTCGCAGAGCTTGCTCAGCAGATGAGCATCAAGGCGAACGAGTTGATCAAGAAGCTCATGGAGATGAGCGGCGAGATGGTCGGGATCAACCAGATGATCGATTTCGATACGGTGTCTCTGATCTCGGAGGAGTTTGGATTCACGGTGGAGAACGTCGGCTTCGACCTGACGAAATTTCTGCCTTCGGGAGAGCAAGAGGGAGAAGAAGGGGTCGTGTCGCGCTGCCCGGTCATCACGATCATGGGCCACGTCGATCACGGGAAAACCTCCTTGCTGGATCACATTCGTGAAGAGCATGTGGCGGATGCCGAGGCCGGTGGGATTACGCAGCACATTGGCGCGTACCGGGTAGTTCGGGATGATGGGACCGAGTTGGTCTTTCTCGATACACCGGGTCACGAGGCGTTTACGGCGATGCGTGCCCGCGGTGCACAGGTCACGGACATCGTGGTCCTGGTGGTCGCGGCGGATGATGGCGTGATGCCGCAGACGATTGAGGCGATCAATCACGCGAAGGCTGCGGAAGTACCCATCATTGTTGCGGTCAACAAGATCGACAAGGAGAACGCAGAGCCTGAACGTGTTCTGGGACAGCTCGCAGAGCATGATCTCACTCCAGAGGACTGGGGTGGAGAGACCATGGTCGCGAAGGTCAGTGCGCAGACGGGCGAGGGAATGGACCAGCTCCTCGAGATGATGTCCCTTCAGGCTGAGATTCTGGAGTTGAAGGCGAATCCGACTCGATCGGTCGCCGGTGTGGTCGTGGAGTCTCGCCTGGACAAGGGCCGTGGGCCCATGGCGACGATCCTGATTCAGGAAGGAACGATGCGCGTGGGAGATCAGGTGGTCTGTGGGACGGCGTTGGGTCGTGTTCGGGCGATGATGGATCACACGGGCGCTTCCGTCCTCGAGGCGGGTCCTTCGACCCCGGTTCAGGTTCTGGGCTTCAATTCCGTACCTCCGGTCTCCGAGTCGGTGCACGGGGTGACCGATGAGAAGAACGCTCGGGCGATCGTCGACTACAACACGCGGAAAGAGCGTGAGAAGTCGATGGGAAGTCATTCCCGGATGTCGCTGGACGCTCTGTATGAACAGATCAAGGCCGGTGAGCTGCATACGCTGTACGCGATCATCAAAAGCGATGTTCAAGGTTCGATCGAGGCGCTGAAG
This sequence comes from Myxococcota bacterium, assembly GCA_963694245.1. Lineage (GTDB taxonomy): Bacteria > Myxococcota_A > UBA9042 > JABWCM01 > JABWCM01 > CAVOCR01. Next base: position 3,711 of record CAVOCR010000154.1, on the reverse strand, counting down.
AAGTCTCTTGGAGATCTCAAGCATCCAGAGGTGAAGGTCGACGTGATTCACGCCGCAGCGGGCGGTATCACGGAGAGCGATGTGAACCTTGCGAGCGCGTCGAACGCCATCGTGATTGGTTTCAACGTGCGCGCTGAGACTGCTGCACGCCAACTGGCCGACGCTGAGGGTGTGGAGATTCACATTCATCATGTCATCTATGACGCCATCAACCATGTGAAGTCCGCGATGGAAGGGCTCTTGACGCCCGACATCGTGGAGAATGAGCTCGGGAAAGCCGAGGTCCGCGAGACGTTCTCGGTACCCAAGCAGGGAACGGTCGCGGGTGTGGCCGTCACGGGCGGCATCATTCGTCGGAACGGACGGGTGCGGCTCTACCGCGAGAACGTCCTGGTCTGGACGGGACTGGTCGGCTCACTCCGTCGCTTCAAGGACGATGTCAAAGAGGTCAAGGATGGCTACGAGTGCGGTGTCGGCCTCGATGGCTACAACGACATCAAGGTGGGCGATCTTCTGGAGTTCTTCGAGGACGTTGAAGTCGCCAAGACCATCGATTGACCGTAGAGCGTCCCTGTGATCGTGGTCGGCATGTGTCGCGTTGTTCTCGCTCTTCATGGAAACAGTTCGCTGAAAGCAAAGCGAGCTGTGGTGAGACGCGTCGTGGAACGGACCCGTCATCAATTCAACGTGTCCATCTCAGAGGTCGAGGATCAGGACGTGCATGAGCGCGCTGTGATCGCATTCGGAGTCGTGGGGAATGAGAAACCCCATGTAAACTCGCAGATTGATACCATCCTGAATTTCATGGATGGGATCAGTGAAGCTCCGATTGCGGAGACCGACTTCGAGATCATGCACTGGTAAGGAGGGCAGGATGGTCACGCATTCAACCAAACCATGGAAACGTTCACAGCGTGTTGGACCGGCGCTTCGCGCTGTGTTGTGTGAGTTTTTGCTTCGTCATCTCAAGGATCCGCGTGTGAAAGGGGTCGAGATCACGGGTGTTGATCTCTCGCCGGACCTGAGAAATGCATTGATTCATTATCTTCTCCGGGATCAAGACGCGGATCGCGAAGCCGTTCAACTCGGATTGGACAGCGCTGCAGGCGCCATGCAGAAGCATGTGGGGGAAACCCTTCGTTTGCGGCGAGTCCCGAAGATTCGTTTCCAGTATGACAACTCGGTGGAGGACGCAGAGCGCATCGATTTGCTGCTTCAGGACCTTCAGGACGATCCTTCATGAGTCGTCGGCACGATCCGCCTGGTGGACCGTGCGGGGTTCTCCTCATCGATAAATCACCGGGGAGTACATCGTTTGACATGGTGCGGCGCGTGCGCGAGGCACTGGGCGTCAATCGAGTCGGTCATGCCGGGACTCTGGACCCCTTCGCCACGGGGCTCCTTCCCGTATGCGTGGGTGAGGCGACCAAAGCGGTGTCCCATCTTGTGGACGGGACCAAGGTCTATGAGGCCACAGCGTTGCTGGGCACGGAGACCGACAGCGCGGATTGTGAAGGCGCAGTGGTCGCGACAGGCGATTGCGCCGGGATCGACGCGGCCGACGTGGAGTCCGTCGCTCACCAGTTCGTGGGGCGGATCGAACAGGTGCCTCCGATTTTCAGTGCCATTCGTGTTGAGGGCAAGAGAGCGTATGAACATGCGCGCGCTGGGAAAACGGTCGAGATGCCGTCTCGGATGGTGGATGTGAACCGTCTGACGATTGTGGACGTGAAGGGGGCGGAGGTCCGGTTTGAGGTCGAATGCGGTCCGGGGACCTACATCCGTTCCATTGCCCGCGACATCGGCCGCAGTCTGGGCTGTTTCGCCCATCTTGTGGCCTTGCGCAGAACTCGTGTGGGCCGATTGACGGTCGCGGATGCCCAGTCCATGGAAGAGTTCGAATCGGGAGACATGCATGCCGCACTGCTCGGTTCATCGACGGCATTGGGACATATCCCCGAGGTTTCGTTGGATGAAGAATTGACGGCGCGGATCCGGTTCGGTCAGAAGATTCCACTCCAGGATCTATCTCTTGAGGACCACGTGGGGCTCTTTCGTACACTGGACAACGCCGGGTCCCTTGTTGCGCTCTGTGAAGGGCGGGACGGGGTGATGCGGGTGATTCGAGGCTTCAATCAATCCTGGTGAAACTCGAGAGATTGTCGTTGACAGGGTGCCTTTGTGGGGTTAGGTTTCCCGCGCTTTTGAGCAAGGATTGAAAAGAAGAAAACACAAAGAGCTGAGGACACATTGGGTGTCACCCATCAGCCAATAGAAGGAGAACGGGCATGAGCCTGCATCCCAGTCGGAAGAGCGAAATCATTGAGAAGTTCCGGACCCATGAGTCGGACACCGGATCCCCCGAAGTGCAGGTCGCGCTGCTTACTGAGCGCATTCAGTACCTCACAGAGCACTTCAAGAAGAACAAGAAGGATCATCACTCCCGCCGCGGTCTCTTGAAGCTCGTTGGACAGCGTCGGCGACTCCTCGACTACCTGATGCGCGTCAGTCTTGGCCGTTATCAGGAGACGATCAAGACACTGGGCATCCGCAAGTAGGCAGAGCCTGGCTCTGATTCAAACGCATTTTTGACGGCTGCATTTCACCTTGAGGTGGGATGCGGTCCACCCTGCATCCCCGGGTGCGAAGGCTTTCCGAATCGTTCGGAGCGTGTTCGTGGATGCACTGCATAGGAAAAGCATCATGAAGCATGTCGAAACCATTCAGATGGGCACGCAGACCGTGACCATCGAGACCGGCCGCATGGCCCGTCAGACCGCAGGAACCGCTCTCGTCACCATCGGGGACACCGTTGTTCTTGTTACGGCCTGTGCCGCGAACACGGCGCGTGAGGGAATCAGTTTCTTCCCGCTCAGCTGTGATTACATCGAGAAGAACTACGCCGCGGGGAAAATCCCAGGGGGATACCTGAAGCGTGAAGGGCGCCTGAGCGACAACGAGATTCTGACTTGTCGTCTGATTGATCGTCCCATTCGTCCCCTGTTCCCGAAGGAGTTCCGCTGCGAGACCCAGGTCATCGCGACGGTCCTCTCTGCGGACAAGGAGAACGACCCGGCGATCAATGCGATCATCGGAGCGGGTGCCGCGCTGCACATCTCGGACATCCCCTTCGAAGGTCCCGTCGCGGGCGCTCGCGTGGGTCGTGTGGATGGAGAGTTCATCCTGAATCCGACGTTTGACCAGCGGGAAGAAAGTGACCTCGAGCTTCTCGTGGTCGTGTCCCCTGATGGAATCTCCATGGTGGAGGGCGGTGCGTTCTTCGTCACCGAGGAGGTCATCGTTGAGGCCCTCGAGTTCGCTTCTTCGCATCTCGGAGCCGTCATGGATGGCATTCGGAACATGCGGGATGCCGTCGGGAAGGAGAAGCGCGAATTGACCCCCATCGTGGTCGATGAGGATCTCAAGGCGCAGTTTCGGGACATCGTCTGGCCGAAGATTGGCGATGTCGTCACGATCAAGGAGAAGATGGCCCGTTACAAGGCGCTCGACGCGCTCTGGGACGCCTGCTACGCCGAGATGGCGGACAAGCTTGGCGAGGACGCAGGCTCTCGCAGGGACGAGCTCAAGGGCTTCTACAGCGGCTTCAAGAGCGAGTACGTGCGGACGATGATTCTCGAAAAGGGCGTGCGAATCGACGGTCGTGATACCAAGACCGTGCGACCCCTCGACCTCGAAGTGGGTGTGTTGCCA
>CAVOCR010000153.1:0-5715 GCA_963694245.1 Myxococcota bacterium | reverse complement strand
GCAGCCACTTCCGGTGGCTCCGAGACCTCCCCGCAGAGGAATCCCACCACGAGGACGGCAACATCCACGCCCATGGCTCCATCGGAATCCGTCACGCTCACGGAGATCGTATGCTGCCCCGGACTCAGGGCGCCGATGCCATGGGTGCTGAACCCCTCTGCATCCAGCCCACCTGAAACCAGGACACCATCCAGGCTGCTTTCCCAGATCGCCACCAGATCCTCGGGATCATCTTCCAGGTCATCGACCTGCGCATGCAGAAACACGAGGTCCCCGGTTCCATATTGCAGAGCCGAGGGCTCCAACAGAACGACGACAGGGGCTTGATTGACGATTTCCGATCCGTTTCCGCTGAGCACGGAGACCCCCGGCGCAATCCCATCAAAAGGAATCAACATGCAGGTCACGACATCCCCAATGGCTGCATCCACCGGAACAAATCCATCGAGAGAGGTCTCGGCCTGCACTACACCATTCACCATCCATACGACGTCATATTGCGGAGAATCCCCATCCGGATCCGACCATCCACCCGGCTTGCAATCAAATGCCGTGGAAAGGGTGCCTTCCGGAGGGGTGACCTGAACGAGTTCCAGCGTCGGAAGCGCGTTGGCGATGACCACCGGTGGACTCGTGACCCCCTCTCCCAGATCCAGACCATCAAACGGAGTCGCCGTGCATTGCCAGGTCTCCCCCCGTGTTGTCTCGCTGGCTGGCAGAGTCGCAGATGTCACGGAAGCAGGGACCCCGTTGAGGCTCCAATGGAAGAAGTAGCTCTCCGAATCTCCATCTCCATCCTCCCAGTTGAATGTTTCACATTCCAGCGGACTCACGGTCGTCGGGACCTGCGGGGCAATCGCGACGGAACCGACACTGGGCGGAAGGTTGTTGAGAAGGGCAGGCGTTGAAACGACCGTATCGCCCGTATCAAATCCATCGTAGGGCGTACTCTGGCATTGCAAGGACGCACCCGGTGGGAACGCAATGCCAGACAGGGTCGCCGACTGCTCTCCTGGAATGGGATCTCCATTCAGAAGCCAGCCATGCGTGATCATCACCTCATCTCCATCCGGATCAGTGACCAGGGAGTCCACACAGGTGAAAAAGGTGTTCTGGTTGCCTGCTGTCGGGGTCAAGCTGACTTTTCCGATCTTCGGAGGCGCATTGACGACAAAAACCGGCTCGGAGAGCACTGATTCGCCAATCCATTTCCCATCATCCGGCCATGCCTCGCACCGGAGGCTGCTGCCGCGGGAACCCGGAGGAACCGGCAATGTCGCGCTCTCCGCGCCCGCGATGATCTGTTCGTCCAACCGCCAGGAAAACACGTGACCCGGCGGATCGCCATCTGCATCAAACCAGCCCACAGGAGTGCACTCCACGGTGCTCAATACGCTGGGAGACGTCGGCGAAATGATCGCCTGCGCGAGGGAGGGGGGCGTGTTCACGATCTCAACCGGGTTGCTCTGAACGGAAATCCCGATGGATTCGCCATCGGAGGGAGCCACGACACAGACAACGACATCGCCCCCTTTGAACGCGGGAGCCACAAGCACATCGGAGCCGGCGGACACGACCTCTCCATTCACGGTCCAGGAATAGGTGAGAGAGACCTCGTCACCATCGGGATCAAAGACATCGTCTGCAACACATTGAAGCTTTGAAGTCGCCTCGGGAACCCAGGGGTTCAACACCACGACCCCGACCACAGGAAGGGCGTTCCCAACGATCAGTGGCTCACTCATCACGAGAGGACCGAGCTCCTCGCCATCATGAGGTGTCGCTTCGCATACGATGGAGTCCCCCTTGACGAACTGAGGAGGCTCCAGGAATTCCATTCCTCCCGCGAGAACGCCATTGATCGTCCATTGATGGCTCCAGGCGATCACATCCCCATCGGGATCCTCCGCGCCGCCGGACTCACAGCTGAAGACATCCAACACAGTCCCCTCGTTGGGTGACACCCCCACCTGTCCTCCGCTCGGTGGGCTGTTCAAGATCTCGACGGCCGCGCTCGCCACCGAGGCTCCGAAATGCGTTCCATCACTCGGAGTCACACTGCAGGTGACCCATTGCCCCTTGGAGAAATACGGGTGCTCCAGAGTCTGCTCGCTGCTCCCCTCCACCAGCACTTCGTCCACAAACCACGTGTATAGAAGGCTGGTGGGATCCGAATCCGGATCTGTCGCGGGATCCGACTCGCAGGCCAGGACGGTGTCCACATGCGCGACAGACGGCGCAATCACCGGTGCCGTCGCGACCGGTGGGGCATTGCCCAGAACCAGGGGAGGGCTTGAAATGCCGTCTCCGAGCAACGCGCCATCCCAGGGAGTCGCCACGCAGTGAATCGTGTCCCCGTGCTTGAGCGCGATCCCCGCGAGAACGACCTCGGATGACACGCTCTCGTCGTTGCGGAACCACTCATGATAAATCGTGACGTCATCCCCATCGGGGTCCACTGGATTCCCTGGCACGCACACAAAAGGCGTGAACGCATGCCCCTCGTCTGGAGAAATCGTGACGACATCCAGCGAAGGCGGCGCATTCCCGAGAATCACGACAGGACTCCACAGGGGTTCCCCCACATCGATTCCGTCCGCAGGAGTCAATTCACACCGAATCTCGTCGCCACGCTGCGCCGCCAGCGCTGGCAAACTCGCCTCGACGTGCTCCGCGACAACCACCCCATTGCGTTCCCATCGAAAGGAATCCATGGGAGCATCACCATCCAGGTCCCCCCATCCCTCGGCCACGCATTCAAACTCCGTCGTCGTCCCGCCCTGCTCGGGTGCAATGGCGGCGCCCTTGGCCGCAGGAGGGGAGTTGCCAATCAAGACCACCGCCGAGGCGCTCGGCCCCGGGAGACCCAGGACATGCGGAGTGACCACGAGCGTGATTTCATCGCCGCGCTGAGTCGATGTCGGGGAGAGCGTCTCTCCCAGACCCTCCTCCAGCGGAACCCCAGCCACCTCCCAGGAAAACCCGTAGACGACCTCTCCCGGGCCCACGTAGGACGAAGCGAACTCGATCACCGCATGCAGGACATCTGCCGTGTCGGGAGAGCTGGGCTCGATCCCAATCTCAGGCGCGAGGAGATTCCCGACAACGGAGACCTCCACGCCGGCTTCACCCCAGTTCCCATCCGGAATGATCGCCCGAGCCGTGAGAGCATGATGACCCACATCCAATGTGAACACCTCACCACTTGCGAGGCCCGATTCAGAGATCGCGTGCACGGCGACCACCCCATCCACAGAGCTCACCCACTCGACCGTTCCCCCGGAAACCGGCCACCCGTCTTGCTTGACGAGCACCTCCAACGAGAGAAGCGCCCCATGAAACACGACGGCATCGGACTGCGGAGCGAGAAGCGAAACCTCCAGGGTCGCCTCAGCATGGACATGCCCCCCCTCTCCCGTCTCCGCATCTTCTGAGAGTCCTTCGCCAGTGCTGCCTCCCGTGGCGGACTCCGTGCAGCCAACACTGCAGGAGAACACGCACAACACACCCCACAGAAACCATCTCGTGAGAGGGGAAATGGAAGATGTTCGAGAATGCGGATGCATGGCGATCATTGTTCGAGACCTTTTGCCCACGGGGATTCAAGCCGCTCGACAGCATAACGGATTCCCCCCTGGACACCAGAAATGGGCGCGAAAACAGCGCTCTCGTGAAAATCCGCCGGAGACCCGCCCAAAACCACTGAAATCAATGGTTTTCTTGACAATGTCTCCCACCGGTTTACTTCTGAATCACGGACCTTTCATCCGCAAGAGCGAGGGGGAGAACGTGGCAAGAAACGATAAACAGGTCGCATTTCGGCTTCCAGCGGAGCTGGTGGATGAACTCGATCGAAAGGCCGAAGACATGAGCAGCAGTGTCCCGGGAATGCGTGTAACCCGTGCGGACATCGTACGAGCCCTTCTGGTGCGGGGGCTCGGAACCACCGCCAATCAGGACACGATGCCGGCCCCTTCTCCGACACCCTGGAGAACCACCAGAACACCCCAGGGGTGGGGTCTGAACACCGTGCTTCCCTCACTCTCGATGGACGAGGACTAGTCCCCAGCGCTTCTCTCCAGGCGCGGACGACCCGTCAAGCCCCACATCCGTCCTCCCGCGTACATCGCCCAGAAGCCGGCATTGGGAAATCCTCCCATGTGAATGGGCTCCCAGCGCGGGTGAAACTTCGACTTGAATTGATGAAGACCCTGAAACGAAAACAGGGAATCTCCGAGCGTGCTGGAGCCAAGTCCGCGAAGAAAGAAGCGAAGGACGCGGGAATCCGAATCCCCTGGTGCCCTCGTCTCGATCAATGGGCACGCACCGAGCGACAGCCATTCCACACCCTCCCCCTTCAAGACCTGAAGCATCTCCTGGATCAACAGATCCACTGCTCCTGGGGATGCGCTCTCATGCCGAACCAACGCATCAATCGCCGCACCACGCCCCGATGAGATCGCATGCACGGTCACAAAAGACTGCACGGTTCCGTCCCGCTCCCGCGCCGCAAAAAAACGTCTCCCATCCCTCTTTCCCAGTCCCGGATCCCCCACCAGCAAAGCCATCCGATAGCCTCGAGGACGAGTCGCGGTCCAGCGAGCATGGAGTTCTCCGAGCTCTGCCATGGATTCCGCTACGGGGATTTCCTCAATCACGACCCCATTCCGCGTTGCGCGACGGCACATCTGCCGGAGATTCTCCCGCCGGGGGCCTTCGAGTGTAAACTCAGAAAGATCCACGATGGCCTCGGCTCCAATCAAGAGCGTTTCCCCACCGGCCGCCTCAAAAACAGCGCGCTCCGCGTCACGAACGGGGACACAGAGAAGTCGTCGAAATCCCCGCTCCTGCAGCGCGCTCCAGAATTCCTTCAAGAGCGCCTCCCCGCTGCCTCCCGAAGCCGGATGAATCCCACCGGCGATGAAGGCCGTCCGCCGCCACACTCCATAGCCCACGAGACCGTCAGCGCAGACAAAGCGGTGCATGCCCGGTTCCATCGCGAGCATCCCTGCCGTCTGGTCAGAGCGATGGATCCACTCCAGAAGCTCCTTCCGGTCCAGCACGGTCCCACCGGGGGGAAGAAGACTGGGCTGCCACTGATCCGTGAACAGACCCGGAAGACCGAGAAATCCCCGTACGCAACGCGCCAGCCAATGCGGGATCCGTCGCCGGGGAGTCCGTCCCCGAAAGAACGGACGGCGCGCCGGCGACTCCTCGGACGAATTCACGTGTTCCATGGCTGAAGGCCCGGTGTCACCCAATGGGATACCTCATGCATCCTGCGCGGCGACGACGCAATTCCGCCCCTTCGCCTTGGCCGCATAGAGCGCCACATCAGCCCCCCGAAGCAGCCCTGCTGAGTCGTGATGACTCTTCGGATATTCCGCCACTCCAAAACTCATCGTCACCTTGTGGAGCGTCTCCCCATTCTGATCTGCGACGGTCGTCGATTCCACGCGTTCCCGAAGCCCCTCCGCGACGCTCAAGGCCTCGACCAGAGGCGTGTCGATGAGAAGAATGACAAACTCCTCTCCCCCATAACGGGCCACGGTATCGGTCTCCCGAATCCCCTGAACCAGGGAATGAGCCACCCCGCACAACACCGTATCCCCGGACGCATGACCGTGGGTGTCGTTGTAGGTCTTGAAATGATCAATATCGCTGAGAATCACCGAAAAGGGCTGCCCACTCCGCTGAGACCGCAACAATTCAGAA
>CAVOCR010000152.1:0-5718 GCA_963694245.1 Myxococcota bacterium | reverse complement strand
TCGAAGTAAGGCTGCTCCAGGACTCACACGTCACTCTGGTCGCACAACTCACGTTCATGAAACCGCGATCTGGGGATGTGTCTGTGGATTCCAGGAGACGGTGGCAAGGTCCCGATCCAGAGGATTTAGAGGACATTCCGGACGCACCGGGCATTCTTCCCGAGTTTCTTCAGCACCTCTCCCTGCGTTGGGCAGAGGGAGGCATCCCCTTCAGTGGTACGGAAAGCGCCCGCATTCGGGCGTATGCCCGGTTCAAGGCTCCGAGTGGGGGGGTGGAGGCGGTTCTCGGCCTCCTTGATGCGTTTCCATGTCCCACATTGGCCTTGTACACGACGCCTACGCACGCGAGCACAGTGCAATGGACCGCCCACCTCTTTTGTGCCCCAGAAGAGCTCTCGGGTTGGTGTGCGTTCGAGTACGAGACCATCGCAGCGAAAGATGGTTGTCATGCTGTCGCTGGCACGCTTCACGATGAACAGGGTCAGCTCCTCGGTTGGACGGAGCAGGCAGTCGCGGTCTTTTCACCGCGTTGAGTCCCGACGTGTGGCGTGGAAGGGTGCGTCGGCGTGCGTCTTCCTGGGGATGAATCTTCAGCGCTCGTGAACGCCGTGGTTGGGGAGCCCATTCACCCGACATCCCCGCTTTGCCGAGGGCATCGATTGATGGGGACGCCTGGAGAGGCCGCTGCGGGAATCGTCGCCGGGGTGGGGTCCGAGAGGGGCCCTGTCCACCTTGCGTGGACTCAGGGTGTCACGTGGGATCGTTTGCGGACAAAGGCGAGGAGGAGGAGGACTCCGAGCACGAAGGGAGCGGTGTGTCCCTCGCCCTTGCTTTGCCTGCACCCCCCGCCTTTTTCATCGCTGGACTCTCCCATCGGTTCACCCCATTGTCCCGCAGATGGGGGCTCTCCCGTGCTCTCTGCCAATCCTTCGCCGGCGGAGTCTTCCCCTCCAGGCTCTTCCGAGCCCGTGTCGGTCGTTCCCTCACCACTCGCGCTTCCTGTCTCTTCCTGAGGCTCGGGGTCGGGCTCGGGCTCGGGGTCGGGCTCGGGGTCGGGCTCGGGGTCGGGCTCGGGGTCGGGCTCGGGGTCGGGCTCGGGGTCGGGCACGTCGCCATCGCACTCGCTCCCGATCGCACCCGGCGTGAGGATGAGCTGGGGCCCCACATCATTGGATTCGTGAGACCAGTACCCTGCGCCGTCATCCTCTTTGGAGTCGATGGCGAAGGAATGGACACCCCCGCATGGGACGACGGAGGAGACGTCAATCTCGACGGTCTCTCCGATGCCAATGAACCCTGGGCTGCCAACGACTGATGCGTCAGGGGCCGGGCGGTTGGTCCAGTTGAGGGTGTCTTCCGACCAGCTGGTGTCGTCGACGACGCGAAGGTCTCCCCCATACCCGCCGTTCATGTTCGTCATCCGGATTTTCGCAGAGGCAATGGGGCCCACATCGAGGACATTGAATTTCAGATAGACGGTCCTTCCGTCGCCCCCAACGCGGAGCTCATCGCTTGCGCCGTGAATCGCCTCGGGTTCAGCCGGATCGGCCCAGGTGTCATCGATGGGGGACACGACAAGGGGATCTCCGGGGACAGGATCTGGAATCGGATCTGGATCTATGCCTCCCGCGTTGGCGTCGGGATTCCCTTCCACGATGAGCTGGCTGTAGATCACGTCGTGTTGAGGACCATAGGTGTCAGGGATCGTGTTGTCGGTCCCGATGAAGACGTAGCGGAGACCCAGCGACTCCTTGTGTTCGTGAATGACCTCCGCGACCCCATCGAGATAGCTGGTGATGGTTCCGTCTTCCGTCCACACGACGGAAAGGGTGTGTGTCTGGCCGGGCTGGATGGTTCCAGGATCCTTTTTGACACGGTCCTCCAATCGCTTGTTGAAGCCCGCGGGGCTCGACAGGAATTTGTAGCAGTTGTCGTAGCCCGCTCCCGTACGGATGTTGAAGAATCCGGTCTGAGGGCTCGAGTCGTTGGCATCCCACGCCGACCCGTGGGCCGCGCCATACATGTTGATGATGTGTTGCTTGCCGTATTGATGCTGGGGGCTGCTCTCGTTTGGATCCCAGTTGGTGACCGTGACCGACAAGGACCCGGCAAGAAGCGTCTCGCCAAGATCCCACCAGATTTGATGGGGGGCTTGCCAGCCAGCATCTGTGAAACTCCCATCGATTTGATTTCCGGTCGTGGACCCGATGAGCGGATCATTCAGGAAGGTGTCAGCGAGGCAATGCTGGTGCATTCCCGCCGTTGTCATCCCTGCTGCCACTGCGACGGCGACTGCCACCTTGATGATCTGCATGTTGAACCTCCCCAACGGGATGCAGCTTAACACGCATGGGCAATCAAGAGGCCCTGGAATGGCCGAAGGGGGGAGGGCGAGACATTTGGAGGGGTTCCGTTTATGGTTTCCCCACGGAGGTGAGGGGTGAGACAAATCATGTTGGTGTGGGTGCTGTCGTTTTCATTGGGCGGGTTTGCAGGGTGTGCTTCGGAATCGCTCTCAGGGGCGATCACTTCAGATTCGGAAGAGTCGGGAGCCGAAGACACGGACACCGAGGAGACCGGCGAGTCTGAGGAGACGGGTGAGACCCAGGAGACGGGTGAGTCCGAGGAGACGGGTGAGTCCGAGGAGACGGGTGAGTCCGAGGAGACGGGCGAGACCGAGGAGACGGGTGAGTCCGAGGAGACGGGCGAGACCGAGGAGACGGGCGAGACCGAGGAGACGGGTGAGACCGAGGAGCCGCCTCCGTGGCTGGGCGGAGATCGACCTGCAGCCTACGTGCTCCCCGATGGATACGATGCAAGCGAGGCGATGCCACTGCTCGTATCCCTTCATGGCTATACGGGAACGGGGGCGGGGCAAGACGCTTATTTCGGATTGAGTTCAGTCACGAAATCCGAGGGCGTCATGCTCGTGATCCCGGATGGCAAGGTGAACCCCCATGGCTACCAGTTCTGGAACGCAACCGACGCATGTTGCGATGTCTTTGGATCGGGAGTGGATGATGTCGCGTACATCAGTGGCCTGATTGAAGAAGCGATTACGCATTTCAACATCAACGAGAAGCGTGTCTATCTCGTGGGTCATTCGAATGGTGGGTTCATGTCCATGCGCATGGCCTGTGACCGGTCCGATCTCATCGCCGGTGTCGTGAACTTTGGGGGATCGTCATGGCATGATCCTGAGATGTGTGGGGATCCCGAACCGGTCGCTGTACTTCAGGTGCACGGGGATTGGGACACCGTCATCCTGTACAACGGCAAGGATCCGATGGCCCCCGATCCCGCGGTGACCGTGGTGGACAACGCGGAATGCCTGAGCGACGCATGCAGTCCCGAGTTCAACACGTGCAAGGCGAACCTCGAATGCGGTGCCTATTACGACTGCCTGGTGGTCTGTTCCCAGCAGCCGGGTGCCCAGGCCTGCTACGAGGCCTGCTGGGCCTCCTCGACAGACACCGCAAAGTATCTCTGGATGCCCAGCTACCTCTGCGGCCTCGGCGCGGGATGCTATGAACCGGATTGGACGATCGGTTGGCCCGGCTATGCCGCGGCGCCCGAAATCGTCAGTCGCTGGGCAGAGCGGAACGGGTGCGATTCGGCGGTGGAGTTCGGAGGCACATTGGATCTCATCAGCGAGGTCTTCGGGAGCGAGACGACGGCAGTGCCCCACCAGGACTGCCCGGACGGACTCCAGGCAGAACTGTGGACCATTGCGTTTGGGTCCCATGTCCCCGGGTTCAACGAGAACTGGGCGCCAGCCATTGTGGACTGGCTCCTTCAGCAGCAGAAGAACTGACGCGGAGGGCGCCTCTGGGGCGCTTGAGCGCTCAGGGCGTGAGCGGGCGCTTGTAGGACGTGTGGTTGGCAGGGCAGGGCTTGTTGTGGAGGAGCCAGTAGACTCCCATGGCGGCGATCGCAGCTACGAACGCCTTGAAATCAACCGGCTTCTGAACGTAGCTGTTGGCGCCCAGTTCATAGCATTTCAAAATGTCCCCGGGCTCGTCGGAGGTGCTCAATACGATCACGGGAAGCGAGGCCGTGGAGGGATGAGAGCGAAGTCCTATCAGTACGTCGAATCCTGAGACTCCTGGCAATTGCAGGTCAAGAAGAACGAATTCGGGCAGCCTGGGGTTTCGTAGGGGGTTCCTGGAGTCATCGCCCATCAGGCGCTTCAGCGCGTCGTCCCCATTGCGTGAGACGAAAACGGGGTTCTGTATGCCGCCTTGTCGGAGCGCCCTCAGGGTCAAGGCCTCGTCATCTACATTGTCCTCGATCAGGAGGATATGCCCATCACGCATCTCACGCATCGCCGTTCTCCTCAGGGGTTGGGGAGGAAAGAGGGGCCTGGTCAGTACCCGCCAGGGTGAAGAAGAAGGTGGCGCCCTTTGCGGGTACACTTTCAGCCTGAATGTGACCCCCATGCCTCATGATGACCCTTGCGACGGTGGCAAGGCCCACGCCTTCTCCCTCGAATCCTGCGCTGGACGGCGCCCGATTGAAAGGCCTGAAGACGTCTTCAGTCGTGGTCATGTCCCAGCCGATGCCATTGTCACGGATCACGAAGACGGGGGTCCCTTTCCTCATTTCCCTGGTGAAGCTGATGTGAGCGTCCGGGGTCGTGCGGGTGTATTTCCAGGCGTTGCCAAGAAGATTCTGAAGGACCAGAGAGAGCAGGTGCGGGTCTCCGTTCACCTGAAGGTCGGGTGCGATATTCCATGTGACAACGCGGTCCGGACTCCCGGCCTCCAGTTCGGCGACTCGTTCCTCCGCCTGTCGCGAGAGATCGACGGGGACATTGCGGAGATTCATCAAGCCCACGCGGGACAAGGAGAGCATCTGGTCAATCAGCACAGCCATTCGCTGGGAGCCCCCGCGGATGCGGCGGAGATAGTCCTGTCCCTTTTCATCGAGCTGATCCCGACAGTCTTCAAGAAGCGCAAGGCTGAAGCCGTCGAGGGCCCGAAGGGGGGTGCGAAGGTCGTGGGACACGGAGCTGCAGAAGGACTCCAGTTCCTGATTGCTTGCTCGGAGTTCTGCCGTCTGAATCATGACTTCTCGCTTCAGGCGATCCCGATGGTCCAGCGCCAGCTGCTTCGCGGCCTTCTCCGCCGTCACATCCTCAATCATGATGAAGATCTCTGAAAGGGCGCCTTCGGTGTCGCGAAGCCCGCGAGCATGGGCTCTTCCGTGGAGCGTGTTTCCGGCGGATTGAACAAAACGCAGTTCGGTGCGGAGGGCTTCATTGGGGTTCTCGTGGAGGGTGTTCAGCAGAGCTTTCGCCGCGTCCTGGTCCTCCTCGTGGATCAGGTCCTGGAGGTGGAGTTCGATCATGGAGGCGCGAGGCAGGTCAAACATGTCTTCAAACGCAGGGTTCCAGATGTGGCAGAGTCCATTGCCCGACATGACAACGGTACCCGCAGGGATGGTGGCGAACAGGAGAGCATAACGCCGCATTCTTTCGTCGAGTTCGAGCGTCCTCGCATGAACCTCGGTTTCAAGGAACGCCGCGCTTTGTGTCAGCCGCCGAAAGAGAGCGAAGAGGATGATTCCCGCAATCAGAAATCCAGGAGTGATGAGCCAGGAGGAGTACAAAGCCTTCTTGCCCGTGAGCCGGGGGACCTTGATGGAGACTTCAAGAACCCCCCGGACGTCCCCTTCCTTCCATCCACTTCGAGGTGTCTGGGGATGCGTGTTGTGGCA
>CAVOCR010000151.1:0-5722 GCA_963694245.1 Myxococcota bacterium | reverse complement strand
GAGAGCGTCGACACCTCGGAGGGCACGATGGATGCCGCGGAAGTCGCCCAGCGTTTTCTCCAACGAGCGCTGGAAATCCACGCCGAAATCGGGGCGGCGCTGACCTCAGTTCACTGGACCCAGCACCACGCCGTCGCCGGGACCCGCACCCGTTTCGAAACGCGCCTCCTTCATGGAGCCGAAACCCTCGCGGAAGAACTCCACGTGCAGGGCGCAAAACCGCTGCGCTTCCGGATCCACCCCCGCGCCTTCTTCCAACCCAACAGCCGGGGGGCCGAGCTTCTTTATGGAGTCGTGCGGGAACTCGCCCTCCAGGGCGATCCTCCCCAGACAGCCCTCGACCTCTATTGTGGAACCGGCACGATCGGAATGGTCCTGGCCTCTCATGTCCCGCGTGTGATTGGCGTGGAGCTCAACGAAGAAGCCGTCGCCAATGCCCGAACGAACGCGAACGACAACGCGCTCACGAACCTCGAATTTCATGCGGGAGACGTCGGAGAGGTTCTCGCCCGCGAAGGCCTCTCCACTCCTGGAAGCGCTGAACTCGTCGTGGTGGATCCTCCCCGAAGCGGGCTCTTTCCCGCGGCCCGGGCCCAGCTGAAAACACTCGCAGCTCCGCGCATGATCTACGTCTCCTGCAATCCCCGCACGCTCGCCACGGACCTCGCGGATCTGGTCGCGAGCGGATGGCAGCTCGAGTCCATCCATCCCGTGGACATGTTTCCGCAGACCATGCATCTGGAAAATGTCGTCCTCCTCACGCGGAACGCTCTTGCATGACGCCGCCGCAATCCCGCATGATCCCGCCATGAGAGAGCTCACTTTCGTCGGCACCGGCGAAGCCTTCGACCCGGCCCTTCCGAACACCTCCCTTCTCTACTCGGGACGGAAGACCCTCCTCCTCGATTGCGGCTACAGCATTCCGCATGCGTTTTGGCAGATCTCAACCGACCCTTCGCTCCTCGACGCCATCTACATCTCTCACATCCACGCCGATCACAGCTTCGGCCTTCCCTCACTCCTGCTCTGGATGCGCATTCACGGACGCCAGCGTCCGCTGAAGATCATCGGCAGTCCTGGAGTGGGCGTCTGGCTGGAGAAACTGACGCAACTGGCCTATCCCGGCTCCTTCCCCCCCGGCGAGATGTTCGCGATGGAACCGACGGAGATCGCGCCAGATCGCCCGCTGTTGCTCGACGACACGCGGCTCAGCGTGGCCCTCAGCACCCACGGTGTCCGCAACCAGTCGGTACGCATCGAGGAAGACAACACGGCCATCTGCTACAGCGGCGACGGAATCCCGACCCCTGGAACGCGCGCACTCTTTGAAAACGCCGACCTCCTCGTCCACGAATGCTACTGGCCCGAAGGAAACGCCCACGGTCACTCCAACGTCCAGGACCTGATGCCCATGGCGCGGGACGTGGGCGTCAAAACTCTCGCCCTTCTGCATCTGGGCTTCGATCAGAAAACCGAGATCCACGCAGCAGTCGAAGCCTGGCGAGGAGCACCGCAAATCCTGCTCCCTGCGCCAGGAGAGAAATTCTCGG
Source organism: Myxococcota bacterium (assembly GCA_963694245.1). GTDB lineage: Bacteria > Myxococcota_A > UBA9042 > JABWCM01 > JABWCM01 > CAVOCR01. The sequence goes on along the minus strand of CAVOCR010000151.1, from coordinate 4,172 downwards.
TCTCAAACCCCGGCCCAATCGCCTAAAACCCAGAACAGCACCCCATTCAACTCTCCCTCGACTCCCCGTTGTCCCGACAGAGCCGCTCTGGTAGTATCGCGGGCCTTGAACTCCCGGATGCAGTCGCATCCCGGAGACGACGCAATCGATGTCACAGCGGATGCTGGACACCAAGGAACGATCGGATTCATTCATGCAGCGCTGGGTTCCACCGGTCGGGGACACACTCCTCAACCGCTATCGATTGGAAGAATTCCTCGGCCACGGACCTGCAGGTTCCGTGTTTCGCGCCATGGACCTGGAAACGGGCATCCCTGTCGCCGTCAAGGCCCTTCACCCCGACCTGTTCAAAGGGGACCTTCGTGCGGAAAACACTGCACGCCTGCAGGCCGCCAAAAACTACCAGCACCCCAACCTGAATCCGATTCTCGCACTGCATCTGGACGTCGCAGAGGGCGAGGCCCCGCTCGTGATCTCCCAGCTCGTGGACAAGACCGCGCTCCGGCAGGTGATCCATCAGCGTCGGGATCTCGCAATCGCCTTGAGCCATCCCGAAATGCGCTACGTCCTCGACGAGGTCGGAAAAGCACTCGGAAGCATCCACCAGCAGGGAATTCATGGGAACCTGAAGCCCGAGAACATCTTCGTGAACGAAGAGGGGCTCATGCTGACGGATCCGTGTCTTCTCGCAGGAAGAACCCGGCTGAAACGAACCCCCGGTGAGATGCCCCTCCGCGATCACTACCTCGCGGCCGAGCAGGTTCGACGTGGGATGGAGGAGACGCTGCAAAGCGACATCTTCGCCCTCGGCATGATCCTCGGCGAGCTCGCCGCGGGAGACTCCGTCCGAAGCGCCATCCCCTTGAGCGATCAGGCGAACGAGGTGCCCGTCCTGTTGGACCGCCTCTTCCTCAAGGCGACCTCGGATGCGCCGATCGATCGCCATGCCACGATCCATGACTTCCTCCGAGAGACGGATCGCATCTTCCCCGAGAAGGCCCACTCCCTGGACGTGGAAGGAGCGGACACCCAGATCGTATCGGTGGACGATGTCCTCTCCCCGCGACAGCTCGCGGAGATCGCGGCATTCAATCGCTCACGCGGAGACACACGGGCCACGGATCGCCCGACCCGCGACCTCCCCGAATTTGACCTCGACGACGCGATGTCCGGTTCCACGAAAGCGGACGAAGACGAATTGGACCGCACGGTGGTCGAAGACTCCGAAACCGTGCTCAGGGCCATTCAGGAAGCCGCCGCGAGCAGGGAATCCGAAAACACGCAGATCATTCCGGGGATCCCCAATATCGTGGCAGCGGCCGTCTCCGAAAAGACGTCCTCCCGCATGGAGAGGCGGCGTTCCACGGATCACGGAACCCCCCAGCGCGATCCACACGAGGAAAACACAGCCCCACGACCCCGACGAGGCGCCTTGTACGAAGGCACGGATCGCCGCAACACGCCCCCGCGAGGCCACGACCTGGACGGGCACGATCTGGATGAGGACGTCGTACCCGTGCTCCCCTCCGAGGTGATCGCCGAAGAAGAGGCGATCATTCTGGAAGCGGCTGGGGCTCCGATGTCCCCACGCCCCAGTCGAACGGGGATCTCGAATGACCCCCGAGGCGCAGCGCTACAGGCGGCCCAGGCGGACGCCACGGAAGCGCCGACCATCGACGCCAGCCGAGCGGAGATCAATCTTCCTCCGCTGCCGCCCCCACCGCCACCGCCGCCGCCGCCCGTGGCCCGAAAGAGCGGAAAACCGACTCCCCGGAAATCTGCAGCGAAAACACCCGCTTCCCGCCCCAGCACACCCGGGCTTCAGCTGGATGCGCTCCGGCCCTACTTCCCACACATCGCCGTGGCAGTGCTGGCCATCGCCGTCCTCATCATGGCCGTCATCGCCACACAACGCCTTTCATCCACTCCGCCCCCTGTCGCGGTCTCCGACCCGACGCCCGAAGCCACGGGTGGCGAGAGCACTGGCGACGAAGTCCCCGACGATTCGAGCGCGAAGGCAGCGATTGAAGAGAAGAAGGAGACCCCGGAAGCACTTCCGGTGGAGGCCCCTTTGAGCCGTGCTGAAAAAGCGCTGAAGAAAGCGGAAGCCGCGGCGGACGCAGCCAGAAAGGCCGCGGAAGAGGCGAAGAATCTCGCCGTGGAGGAAAATCTCCGCGTCGCGAACAAGAAGAGTGAACAAGAAGCCCAGAAGACTCAGGCCGAAACCGCAGAGAAGAACGCGAAATCTGCAGCGGACGCGGAGGCAAAAGCGCTGGCGACGGCTGAGAAGAAAGAAGAGAAACGCCTGGCGAAAGAGAGCCGCGCCGTGGCACTCACGGCAGAGAAGGAGCGTTTGAGAGAAGAAGCCGACGCTCGGACAGAAGAACGCAAACGCAAACGCGAGGAACGGGCGCTGGAACGGGCAGAAGCGCGTGCCGAAGCGAAAGCCAAATCCACCGACAAGAAAGAGGCCGCGAAAGAGGCGAATCAAGAAAAATCAGACGCGAAGCGCATCCAGCGAGAAGCCGCCCGGGAGCGCGCCGAGAAGCGCAAACAGGATCGGGCGGAGGCAAAAGCGGAGGCGAAATCCAAAGCAGCGGACGAAAAGAAACGCAAACGCGACGAGAAGCGTGCGAGCGCCTCGGAGAAAAAGCGTCTGAAATCCGAAGCGAAATCCGAGGCGGCCGAGAAGAAGAAGCAGGCGAAGGCGGCCGAGAAAGCGCGGAAGGCGGAAGCGAGCGCGGCGAAGAAGACCCAGGACGCCCAGGCCCGAAAAGAAGAGGCCGCTGTCGCTGCAGCCATCGCCCCGCAGGCCTCGAATTCCGACGAAAAACGGACCTGCATGAAGGGAATGAAGCTCATCACCGGAAAATTCACCCGGAAGGTGGGGCGCCGAAAGGTCGTGATGAAGACGGCCTATTGCATCGACTACCACGAATATCCCGGGAAGGGCCGCAAGCCGAAGCGGAGCGTGACGTGGTTCCAGGCCAACGCGATGTGCGCCGGGAAAGGCAAACGCCTCTGCTCCAAGACCGAATGGAGTCGCGCCTGTGGTTCCGGGAAGAAATACCCCTATGGCTCTGAGATGAAAGGGGGACGCTGCAACACGGGGGATGACGCGGGAGGCGAGAAGCCCATCTCACGGGCTGGGAGCAAGAAGAAGTGCAAGAGCCCCAGCGGTCTCTACGACATGGTCGGAAACGTCGCGGAGTGGACCAGCAACAAGACCGCCAACGGCGGAAGCTTCAAGACGGAACCCGATGACGCAAACTGTTACCGGGCGCCCCGGCGGATCCCGTCGATGACCTCGTCTGACGTGGGCTTCCGGTGCTGCGCAGATCCCGATTGATCGCCTCGTTGGCGACAGGTTTCATCTCCATTTTGATTTGACACGCTCGGGGGGTTGATCCTGGCCCGCCGGATGATATCTTCCGCCCAACACCGCGCCGTGTGGTGGTTCATCGCACCCAGGGAGGCCCCCCCGTGATCCCCCGTTATTCCCGCGATTCCCTCACTCAAATCTGGTCTGATCAAAACCGCTTTGAATGCTGGCTCGACATCGAGCTCGCCCTGGTCGAAGCGCTGGAAGATCGGGGAGAAGCGCCCCAGGGCACCGCAGCTACAATCCGCGAGCGCACCACTCTGGACACGGAGCGGATCCTCGAAATCGAGAAGGTCTGCAAGCACGACGTGATCGCATTCCTCACCCACGTCGAGGAGCAGGCGGGACCCCCTGCGCGTTTTGCACATCTCGGACTCACCAGCTCCGACGTGCTGGACACGGCGTTTGGTCTCCAGCTTGTACAAGCCACCGACGAGATCCTCCAGAGCCTCGACGGACTGATCGCCGCGACAAGGAAGCGCGCCTTCGAGCACCGCAACACCGTGATGATCGGGCGCTCGCATGGCATCCACGCCGAGCCCATCACCTTTGGGCTCACGATGGCCATCTGGTATGACGAGCTTCAACGCAACCGCGTGCGCCTCCTCGATGCCCGAGAGACCATCCGGGTCGGAAAGCTCTCAGGAGCGGTCGGCACCTTCGCGAACACGGAACCCGAGATCGAGGCGTTCGTCTGCGACAAGCTGGGCTTGAAGGCCGAGCCTGCCGCGACCCAGGTCATTCAGCGGGATCGGCACGCCCATTACTTCACCACTCTCGCGGACGAACG
>CAVOCR010000150.1:0-5725 GCA_963694245.1 Myxococcota bacterium | reverse complement strand
ATCACTCTGTGCAGGTCGATGTCTCCGGACGTTTCGCGGACGCACGGGAGCGCAACCTTGAAATCGAATACGAGCGCAATCAGGAACGCTATGAGTTCCTGAAATGGGGCCAGGAGAACCTCGATCGATTCCGAGCGGTGCCACCAGGGCGCGGAATTGTCCACCAGGTCAACCTGGAGTGGATCGCCACCGTCGCCGGGAAGAAGACCGAAGACGATGGAGACGTCTACTTCCCGGACAGTCTCGTTGGAACCGACAGTCACACCACCATGGTCAACGGCCTGGGCGTTCTGGGCTGGGGTGTGGGGGGAATCGAAGCAGAAGCCGTGATGCTCGGACAGCCCATTTACATGCTCGCCCCCGATGTCGTGGGTTTTGAACTTCAGGGCACCATCCCGGCCGGAGTCACCGCGACCGACATGACGCTCCGCATCGTCGAGATACTCCGTGCACAGGGCGTCGTCGGGAAATTCGTCGAGTTCTTCGGAGAGGGCATGAAGCACCTCTCCCTGGCGGATCGCGCAACCATCGCGAACATGGCTCCCGAATACGGTGCCACCTGCGGCTTCTTTCCAGTGGATGAGGTGACTCTCGAATATCTCCGCCTCACAGGACGGGAGCCGGAGCACATCACGAACGTGGAGAACTACTACCGTGCACAGGGTCTGTTTCATGACGATGACACCCCCACGCCGGAATTCACCGCCACACTCGCGCTCGACCTCTCCGAGGTGAAGCCCGCTCTGGCCGGACCCAAGCGCCCTCAGGATCGCGTGGACCTCTCGGACATGAAGTCCCATTTCCAGGAATCACTCTCGGCGCCTCTCGGGCTTCATGGACATGGTGTGGAGCCCAGCGCCCTCGGCGCGTCCGTGCCGGTCCAGGGAACCGATTACAGCCTGGAGCACGGAGACGTGGTCATCGCAGCCATCACGAGCTGCACGAACACCTCCAATCCCTCTGTGATGATCGCAGCGGGCCTCTTCGCACGAAACGCTCGCAAGCGCGGATTGATGACGAAGCCCTGGGTGAAGACATCGCTCGCGCCGGGCTCACGGGTGGTGACGGAATACTATCGAGAAGCGAATCTCCTCGAAGATCTCGCAGCCCTCGGATTCCACAACGTCGGATACGGCTGCACCACCTGCATCGGCAACTCGGGACCACTTGACCCTGCCATCGAAGAGGCGATTCGGGAGGGCGAGCTCGTCGCAGGAAGCGTCATCAGCGGAAATCGAAACTTTGAAGGACGAGTCCACAACTGGGTCAAGGCCAGCTATCTCGGCAGTCCACCCCTGGTCGTCGCCTACGCCATCGCTGGCACACTGGACATCGACATTCTCCACGACTCCCTGGGAACGGACAACGACGGAAACGACGTCTTTCTCCACGATCTCTGGCCCTCATCAGCGGAGATCCAGGAGACGATCACACGCTGCATCTCCCCCGAGATGTTCCGCTCCCGATACGCCGACGCGACAAAAGAACCGCGATGGGATGGCATCGAAGTGGATGACAACGATCTCTATGAATGGAATGACTCCTCGACGTACATTCAGCTGCCCACCTTCTTCCAGGGCATCCAACCCGAAGTGACCCCGATCCAATCCATCGAGGGTGCCCACGTGCTCTTGAAGCTCGGCAATTCGGTCACCACCGACCACATCAGCCCGGCGGGAGCGATTCCACTCGACGGACCGGCGGGAACCTACCTTCAAGCCAACGCCATCGCGCAGAAAGACTTCAACAGCTTCGGTTCCCGCCGCGGGAACCACGAAGTCATGATGCGCGGGACCTTTGCCAACGTGCGAATCCGAAATCAAATCGCACCTGGGACGGAAGGCGGCTACACGACCCATTTCCCGACGGGAGATGTCCTCTCGGTGTTTGATGCATCGATGCGTTACCAGGAGGCTGGAGTGCCCCTGGTCGTGCTCGCGGGAGCCGAGTACGGAACAGGTTCCTCACGAGACTGGGCCGCCAAGGGAACTCTCCTCCTCGGCGTAAAGGCGGTCCTCTCCACCAGCTTCGAGCGAATCCATCGCTCCAATCTCGTGGGCATGGGTGTTCTTCCCCTCTGCTTCAAGGACGGGGAGGATGCACAGTCTCTCGGCCTGGACGGAACCGAGATCTTTTCCATTCCTGACCTGAACGACGATGTACAGCCTCTGCAGGACATCGAGGTCATCGCGCAGGCGGTGGATGGTACGGAGACCCGTTTCATCACGACTGTCCGACTCGATACTCCTGTCGAGGTGGAATACTACCGAAACGGTGGGATTCTGCAGACCGTGGTACGCAACATGGCAAAAGCCGCGTGAGGCGAATGAATGACTGTGCTGGCAAAGAAGGCTCCAAAACGAAACACGCGATGCGGGGGTTCGGATGAAATCAGGGGCGATCGGTCACTGCGATCGCACATTTGTCTCCCTCCCAATGAAAAATAGGGTTGCGATCTCCTGGGAATGCGGATAAAACGCCTCTCTGCCCACAGAAGCGGGTACAAAACGATAGGAAAAAAGCCATGGCAAAGCTCGGCAAGATCAATCACAACAACAAGCGCATCAAGCTCGTTGCAAAATATGCGGAAAAGCGCACTGCTCTTCGGAAGGAATCCAAGGATCAGAGCCTCTCCTTTGAAGTTCGTGCGGAAGCCCGCCGTCAACTGGCGAGACTCCCCCGGAACTCTGCAGCAGTGCGCGTTCGCAATCGCTGTCTCATCACGGGTCGTCCCCGCGGTGTTCTGAGCTACTTCAAAATCTCTCGGATCAAATTCCGTGAAATGGCGCACAATGGCGAACTGCCCGGTGTCGTGAAGTCCAGCTGGTAGACAGATAGGAAAAAGTCATGAAGAAAGAGATTCACCCCGAGTACAACTACATCGTCTTTCGTGATGAGGGAGCGGACTTCCAGTTCCTCACTCGCTCCACGCTGAAGACAGACAAGACGATCAAGTGGGAAGACGGCAACGAGTATCCCCTCTACACGATGGATATCTCGAGTGCCTCGCACCCCTTCTACACGGGCAAGCGCAAGCTCATCGATGCCGCAGGACGGATCGACAAGTTCAATCGTCGCTACAGCAAGTAGTCGAACGACTTGAGAGCTACACATTGAAAACACCCGCGTTCAGCGCGGGTGTTTTTTTTTGTTCATTTTCCCAGAGAATGGCTCAGCGGCCGTGCGAGCGATTGAAGCCATGCACTCACGGTGCCCCCATCCGGACCCATGAATGCCATCGAATGCTCTGATGAGCATTGCCGCTGACATTTCCTTGTGAAAGAAGGGTGTCTAGACGACGACCGTGAGCATCTGCACCCGAGTCAGATAGTGCTCGAGCTGCGTGGCGTACTCTTCGAGAAGAAGATCGAGTTCCACCACGATGGAATCTTCGCGAAGCTCCGAGACTTTTCCACTGACTGGAATCTCGACGCCCGAAGCCATCAACACTCCCGTCCAATGATCTCCCATGACCACACTCATCGAAGGTGACCGGGTCACGACCAGCCAGACCGCTGAAAGTTCGCATACGGGCATTTCCACACCGTCACCGAGTCGCACCACCGCTGGAAGAGTCCGCGGGGGCTCCACGACGTAATTGCTTCGGCGATTGCGCCCGATCAACTCTTCCAACGTGTCGTGCATGGGCGCGCTGATCTCGGTCTCTGTGCTCTCCAGAATCATGTCGCGCATGCGCTTCATCGCTTTCTGGGTGCGGATGATGTTGGTGCGCATCTCATCCAATCTTCGACTCTCCTGTCGAATCTTGTCTGCCACGACCTGCATCAGGTTGTGATAAAAGGGAAAGGCAACGTCTCCGTGAGCCTCGAAGAAGCCCATCAGGGCTTCCTGCGACATCCGCCAGACTTCCACTTTGCTGGTCGCTACAGCGGTCGTATTCCGATTCAAACCACTGACGGCACCGAGTTCACCAATCGGAGCAGGTGCTGAGAGCGTATAACGCACCTCATCCCCCTCTTTCAGATGAACCTCACCTTCCATCAACACAAGTAGATGCTCCGGTTCAGCACCCGCAGCGAAGAGCACATCCCCGGAATCGAAATGGCATTTTTCAAACGCCACTTCCAAATCTTCCATGTGCGCTGTCGTGATGTTCCGAAAGAGCGGAATGTCCTTCAAGGCATCGGTCGAAGCACTCATAGTTCCTCCATGCAGACTCGTCGTCTATCACGCAGCGGCACGAATGCCAATCGCTTTCCCATGATTTTTTGGTGACCATTGAAACGTCAAATCATCAGTCCACGCAGGAGTTGCACGCCCAGAAGCAAAATAATCGGGGAAAAATCCATTCCACCGCTCGCTGGAATGAGCTTTCGGATGGGCTTCAAGAAGGGCTCAGTCAAGGCATCCAACACCTGAACCACCGGGTTCTGAGGAGGCAGACGAAGCCAGGAGAGAATCACGGCCGCCAACACGACCATCGTGTAGAACTCGAGAAAGGCTGGGATCATGAGGAGAACTCCCGATATCAAGGAACCTGAATTTCCCGGACCCGTTGGCGCAATTTTTCGTAAAGCTTGGGAATGCTCCGATTCTGCGCTGCCTTCACGATAAAATCAGGCACGGACATCTGAGGCTCCGCGTGCACTTCGTAGACCACCAGAGAACGGTTCGCGTTTCCCTTGAACGACGTGATGGTCCAGCTCCCACGGTTCACGCGGTAATCGCCTTCCACCAATTTCCACTTCCGTTGAAATGTTCCGTTTTTCTCCCGATGCTTCGCATCCGTGATCGCCGTGAGGTCATCGACGGGAAACGGCATGTCCACGGTCACCTTGCACCGGACATCCTCTCCCTTTCGCCACACAGTTTCCGCCCGTTCGATCCGAGTGAGATTCTGCTTCCATTGATTACAATCCTCCACGAGTGACCACACGATCGCCGGGGAGGCATCAATGACACCCACTGCCTTTACATGGGGAATCGGCGATCCCGGGACGGGACGTGCCTTGATGACCACTTCGCCGCCATCAATTCGCGCTTCGAGAGTGGAACTCGCCCCCTGAGCGCTGGATACAGCGAACACGAGGAAGAGAAAGATGGGAATGCAAACACGCACGATGCGAACTCTAGCAGACAATCACGCAGAATGTCGCGAGGGGAAGGGGGATCAACCGGTTGCGACCTCACTATCCGTCTGGGAATTCACTTCTTCCCAGGCCTCTTTCAAGACTTCGATTTCGGTGATGATCTCGCGAACAGCATCCACGTCCCGGAGCGTGTTCGCCTTCGTCAGGCCCAGAGTCCACTTGTAATACATGCGGTCCAGCTGCGCGACGAGATCCGGATTATGGCGTTGATCGAGGATGGACTGAAGATAGCCAATGATATTGACCGCACGCGTAATCGCGTTGCTGCCCGTGAGTCCATCGTCATCATCAAAAGCCTGCTGGGCTTCCGTGCAAAAACGGACTGCGCCTTTGTACAGCATGACGATCAACTCACCAGGTGAAGCCGTCGTGACGTGCGTATGTTTGTATGGGTTCTTACGGTAGCTCATCTTCCTCTCCTCCGGACCCGAAGCGTCCCCTGAAACAGTTCCAGGAATTGACGCTTCGAAGGAGCTGCAGCACATGACGCACCACAACTCGAAAAAACCATCTTCGTGTCCGATTTTCACCTGACGACACGAAGCTGTCCAAAAGTCGAATGAAACTGCCGGTGAGCCAGGGCTCGTGCTCTCGACCCAGTGGGCTGGGTCCCT
>CAVOCR010000149.1:0-5728 GCA_963694245.1 Myxococcota bacterium | reverse complement strand
TGCATTCTCGGGACCGAAGGCGCCCTCGTACTTCTCCAGAGGGATTCCCCACGCGCCCCCTGTGGCGATCCGGCACCGCCTGCGACGGAAGCTTCCTGCGTCCTGCCGCCTCCGTCCGTGGAGACACTCGATGCAGCGCTTTCGGCAGTGCTCGAGGGACACGACGCGCCCGCAGCAGTCGGCACCTCCCGCTGGATTCGCATTTCTGCACAGGTGCTTCAGGGGGATGGAGGGGCTCCCCGGGATCGCGCCATGCGGTGGTTGAAGGAGGGGCGTCGGCTGCATCCTGCTCTTCAGCGTCCTCGGGATGCAGAATGGGCGAGGCGCCTGCTTCACCGGGCGCCTCTCGAGGCGCTCTCATCGAAGGCGTTCGAGCACGATCAGGAAGTGCTCTCCAATCCAGTCAAAGGGGTTCTGGGGACGCAGCCGTGACTCCACATGACCGAGGCACCTCCCCACCCAGCCCATGGCAGTCCCGGAGGCCGCGAGATCTGCAGGCGGCGCCAACCATTCCAGCGGAGAGACTTCCCGTACCCTGAATCCGGTCCCCAGTGCCCGTCCAAACGCCCTGGGAAAATAATACTGAATCGCGGCTCCCTCCCCATCGAGGTTCCCGCGTCCCGCGAGAACCCGCCGCGCCTCGGCCTTGAACTGACCTTTCAATGGCCCCTGGGCAATCCGCCAGGGGCTCAAGCGGCCGAGAATGGTCGCGACGAGGCAGGATCCGGGGGTCATGGCCACGCGAAGTGCCGCCCCAAGACGGAGCAGTTCCGGCTCGTGGTTCAGCACTCCAAAGCTGGAAATGGCGCCTACTGCAGTGCCCGGGGCGACTCCCGCGCTCGCGAGCACCGCCTCCAGTTCACTTGCAGGCGCCACGTGAAAGCCTCGCTGCACCCGATGCCCCCTCGCGAGGACGCGCTCCTCGGTCTCTGCGATCATCGCAGGAGAGACATCGAGTCCGACGACCGAATTGCCCCGTTCCAGGAGGTGCAGGCTGTCTGCCCCTTCCCCACACCCCAGATCCAGCACGAGCCCCTCGGATGGGACGTGCCGTGCGAGGGCTTCATGGATGCGCGCCCGGCTCCCCGTGTGCGCCGCCTGAACCAGCGCCATGGACGTCGCCTTCGGGAGATCAACTCTCCGGTCAAACGCCGCGGCGACATCGTGGTAATGACGATCCTGCTCTTTCATGTCGCTCCCTCCATTGACCGGTAGCACGTCCCGGATACGGAGTAAAACGGAGGTCGCGTGACGGTCAGCACCGTGGTATGAAGTCACCTCATGCCCTGGAGGTGTTGCATGCGCGTGACCACCCTTGTCCCAGCCCTTTTCGTGTTGTGCTTCCACCTCTCCGCGCCGGCGCTTGTGCACGCGGCCGCGCCCTGTGACCCCGAATGCGAAGGAAAGACCTGCGGCGACGACGGATGCGGGGATATTTGCGGCACATGTGTCGCGGGTGCGGAATGCGCGGAGGGCGTGTGTGTAGTCGACATTCCCTGCATTCCAGCATGCGAAGGGAAGGCATGCGGTGGCGACGGATGCGACGGCTCCTGCGGCGCGTGCGAAGCGGGATGGAACTGCACGGAAGAGGGCCTCTGCACGGACCCCAGCCCCTGCGTCCCAGACTGCGAGGGAAAGGCGTGCGGGGAGGATGGCTGCGGCGACAGCTGCGGGGATTGCCCCGACGGAGAAGAATGCGATGCCGGTGCGTGTGTGGAGCCCGCACCGCCCTGCGAACCCCAATGCGACTCGAAGGAGTGCGGGGAGGACGGCTGCGGAGGGAGCTGTGGAACGTGTGAAACCGGTTTCACCTGCGATGCGTCTCAGGCATGCGTCGAGATCCCCGTGTGCACCCCGGATTGCGAGGGCAAATCCTGTGGGGAGGATGGGTGTGGCGGGGAGTGCGGCGCATGCGATGACTCCAACCCGTGCACTGCGGATTCCTGTGAGGACGGCGCCTGCCTTCAGACTCCGACGGAGGGTCCCTGCGAGGAGTTTGGTACCTGCGTGGAAGGAGAGTGCGTGTATCAGGGGGAGGGTCCGTGCGCAGACGGTTGCGAGGGGCCGGGCGCCGACAATTGCCACTGCGATGCCGCGTGCGCGCAGTATGGGGATTGCTGTCCTGATTCGTGCCTCGCGTGCGGCCATGGATGCCCTGGAGGCGGTGAGCCGGACAGCTGCAAGGAGCGCTGCGGTGAGCAGGCGCCGGGAGGCTGCTGGTGCGATGAGCAATGCCACGTGTACTCGGATTGCTGCGAGGACGCATGCGCCGAATGTGAGATCTGCGGGGATCCACTCGCGGGCTTCGAACCCGTGGGGCCCTGCCCCGATTGGATGGAAGAGGACGTGGCTTCGTGTTGCAATGAGACAGAGGCCCGTCGATGTGTCGATGGCGTCCTCTACGTGGTGGATTGCGCGACCACGGACACCCTTTGCGCGACCCAGGGTGGTGTGAGCTTCTGCGCCCCCGAGAGCGGCGCCGACACGGCCCTCACCTGCACAGAGCTTCAGGCCTCGGCGATTCCAGTGGATGATCCCAGGGGCGATGCCTCGGCGGATTCAGGGACAGGCTCCGAGGACTCGGACGCCTCCTCGACAGAAGATGGGGAAGGCGGCGAGGGGTCTTCCGGTTCCGACTCCGTTGGCGAGGGGTCCGACTCGGGGTGCGCATCGGGAGCGCATGGATTCACACCCTGGCCCCTGCTCCTGGGAGCATGGTGCTTTCTCCTCGCTCTTCAGCGTCGCAGGATGGCCACCCGATAACCCCCTCGCTTCTCGACGGCCTCGATTTCAAGCTTCGCGTGAGCGATCACCGCAGCGAAGGCGTCATCGCCCCATCGATGGATTCGCGCAAGGACGAGACCCGGTTCTCCCGGGATCGCGCCTCCTGGGGCAAGTGCATGGGGAATCGGATCCCCATCCGCATGGAGGGCGTGAAGGACCTCCACGTCGGGCTCAAGGCGCCATAGGATGTCCCAGGGGATCCCCGCCAGCCCAGGCGTACTCTCGAGCACGTCCAACGCCCATTGGGTGACCCCGGGTCCAGCATGCCACGAATCGCCCCATGAGCCCGCTTCCATGGCTTCGCATTCGCCTCCGACAAGAAGTCTGTCCTCCGGTCCGAGAAGCGCGCCAACATGCGCCAGGAGGTGCATTGCGACGTCGGGCGGATAGGCGGACAGCCCTCCATCGAGCCAGGCGAGGGTCCGGGGGCCGGCAACCTCGAGCTTCACGTGCCGCACCCCCTCCCGCAGCTCCGCGAGGATGGCCGTATGCGGGAGGCTTTCAGGCAAGCCCGCGCGAACCTCCCCCATTGCGCCCTCCTCGAGACCAAAGAAGGTTGCGCGTTCGGCGCCCGGATGGAGGTTGTGGAGCCAGTGCAAAGGGCCCGGACCTGCATCAAATACGACGAGGTGCCCAATCTCGACCCCTTTGAGGAAGGACCCGAGCGTCGCGATCTCCGCCTCCTTCGCCGCGCATCGCGGAGACGACTCGAGGGCATTGCGCAGGTGGAGGCCCTTGCGCGCATGGAACAGGGGATCGAGCAGCCGAGGCGGCACGGAGGCGAGGCCTGCTTGAAGCGCTCGCTCAAGGGCGCCAGGAGGCACCAGGGCGCGGAGGTCCCGAATGTCCCCGGACGATGCGGGTCCACTCATCGGCTCTCTCCATCCAGAAGGACGGGCTCCCCCTCGAAATGCTGCGCGCGGTGAACCAGCACGGTGGTGGGCAGACCTTCCAGCAGTTCGTTGTACTGCTGCATGTACTTCTCGACGTCCTGTGACTCCCCTGGGATCCGGAGGCCGAGGATGGCGAGATCCGCCTTTCCGCTTTCCTCCGCCATGATTTCGCGGATGGTTCGTGTTCCTCTCTGGAGGACCACAGGCGCGCCATCGAGACGCGCATTGTCCAGGGTCTCCTGAAGCGCTTTCGTCACGAATTCGGCCTGATGGGCACTGTCGACAATCGTGAGCACCTTGACCGACGCGCCCCGCCATTCCCGACTCGCTGTCATCAAATAGGCAAGCAGGAGCATCAGGCCACCATTTCCACGGAACCCGCCCCACCAGACGTGGATCTCCCTTCTCGCGCCGAGGAGCCGGACTCCGTCGAGACGCATGACAAGAATGGAGCGATCCAGGGTTCGGAAATCCCGAAGCATCTGAAGGTATTCACCGTTCTTGGCCTTCTCGTTGGGCCAGCCGAGCAGGACGGCATTGGCCTCAAACGTCCCCAGGCCATGGCTCTGCACGGCCTGAACTGCGCCCCGATACACATCGTCGACGATGTCCACACGATAAAACGCGTTGGGGTGCCGAATGGAAAGCTGCTCACGCATCCCTTGAAGCAGGCGTTCCCGCACGCGGAATTTATCCTCGACCCTTCCCTCCAGGAGATGGAAATACGAGATCATCCCGCGGTTCTGGACGATCGCGCTCCCGAGCTTCAAAAGATGCTCCCGCTTGTCGGGATTCCCCCCAAAGATGAGGAGATTGGGTCGCCAGTTCATCGGATGATACGTCGATTTGCGAAGGCGATGAAGGGACGCTCGGACGAGCGCGGACCAGATGCCGTGACGCGCATCTCCATAGGTCGTGTCGAGCGCTTTCCGCTGAACCACGACGTAAATCAACGCCACGAGAAGCATCGCTCCCATCATGGCCGGGAGGTGGATGATGCTCATGACATAGAAGCACCCCGCAGCGCCCGCGAGGGACACCCAGTACGGGACTTCAAAGGTGGGCCGGAAACTGGGGTTGGCCGCCCAGCGCTCCAGTCCGCACGCAAGATTGGTCACTCCGTACGTCGCAAGAAAGAACATGGTCAAGACCGGAGCGATCACGTCGAGATCTCCGAGAAGGATCCCAACCTCTGCGAGTGCAAACGTCATGAGGATCCCCACTCGGGGCTCGCCAGTCGGTCCCGAACCTCGTGCGAAGATGCGGGGCGCGAGGCCGTCCGCGGCAAGGGCCTGAAGTGTTCTGGGCGCGGTCAGCAAGCTTCCAAGACCGCTGGACAAGGTTGCCCCCCAGACCCCGGCGAGCACGAGGTTCCTGGACCACGCGACCCGAAACAAAAAGTCCTTCTCGTCAATGAGTGTCTGCGCGGAGGCCATCGACGCAAGCCAGATCGGGAGGATCATGTAGATGATGAACCCGACTCCAATCGCGAGGAGCGTTCCCCGGGGAATGGCCGTTCTGGAATCCTTGAGGTCCCCGCTCATGCTGACCCCGACCATGATCCCCGTGACCGCGGGAAAAAACACGGCGAACACCTCGCCAAAGCTGGCCCGCGGAGCAAACCCTGCGTCCACCACTGGCTGAACAGCGTCGCCGTCGCCAAGAAAAATGGAGACCAGGGAGAGGAGAATGGCCGCCATGATCCAATACTGGATCCGAATCGCGGTCTCGGCGCTTCGAAGTGAAATCCCTGCGAGGACGATGCAGGTCGCTGTTCCAATCAACCGGGCATCGACTCCGGCAAACCAGGGGATGAGCTCAAGGCTTTCGGAGAACCCCACCACATAGAAGGAGACGCTCAGCGCCTGACCAAAATAGAGGGGGATCCCAATGGCCGCGCCGGAGGGCGCGCCAAGGGCTCTGCTGATCATGTAATACGCGCCGCCAGCCCCCACCGTGCGGTTCGTCGCGATACTGGAGACGGAAAGTCCTGTAGAAAGCGAAATGAGATGCGAGATCACCACGATGAGAATGGCCCCCGCGAGACCGGC
>CAVOCR010000148.1:0-5751 GCA_963694245.1 Myxococcota bacterium | reverse complement strand
GAGTTCACCCGCGTTTTTGGTTGCGCCATCCATGGCTGTCATTCGTGCGCCCATTTCACTCGCAGTGCTCTCGAGGATCGCACGGTGGATCTGCACGGCGACGTGCAGGGGGGCGATGGTATCCAGAAGCTCTTCCTTGCCGGGCTCGTACACGAAGTCCACACCGGGTTCGCTCGTGTCCGCGACCTCTTCGGCGACCACGGGGAGGAGTCGCTCCACGCGGATCTCCTGGGTCACGGCGTTCTTGAATTCGTTGTAGACGATGTAGACGGAGTCGACTTCGCCTGACAGAAACGCCTGAATCGTGTCTTCTGCGACAACGCGGGACTTCTCCATGGTGGGCTTGTTGAGCACATCGCTGTACGTGGCCGCGATCGGGACGTCCCGCCGTTTGAAGTAGTCGTTTCCCTTTCGTCCGACGATCCCGAGTTCAATCTTCTCGTGGGTTGCACCATGCTCTCGGAGGAAGTTCTCCGTGGCCCGGTTCACATTGGTGTTGAATCCACCACAGAGTCCTCGGTCCGAGGTCATCAGGAGGAGGCGCGTACGCTTCTCTTCCCGTGCAATGAGGAGGGGGTTTTCGCTCTCCCCGGTTTCGTTGCTGATCTCCCAGAGAGTTTCGCGAAGGCGATAGGCGTAGGGGCGAAGCGCTTCGACGCTCTCTTGCGCACGACGCAATCGAGCAGCGGCCACCATCTTCATCGCACGCGTGATCTTCTGCGTGCTGGTGACGCTTTTGATCCGTGTACGAATGTCCTTTAGGCTCGGCATCTCCGTCTCCTCCGGCCAGAGGCCGGTTGGTCCGCCCTATCAGGCAGCCGCCTTGTCGAGTCCCGCCGCAAAGTTCTTTGTGAACTCTTCGACAGCCTTGGCCAGTTGGTCCTTGATCTCGTCGGAGAGATTTCCCTGCTCGCGGAGGTTCTTCATCGTGTCCGCGTGACGAGAGTCGAGGTACGCGTAGAGCTCCTGCTCGTAGTCTCCGAGGCAATCGACGGGGAGGTTGTCCACGTAGCCATGCGTTCCTGCGAAGATCAGAGCGACCTGTCGCTCGACCGGGATCGGCTGGTACTGCGCCTGCTTCAGCATCTCCGTCATCCGTACACCGGTTGCGAGCTGCTTCTGCGTCGCGGCGTCGAGGTCGGAACCGAACTGGGAGAATGCCTCCTTCTCCCGGTATTGCGCGAGATCGAGCCGCATGGTTCCGGCGACTTTCTTCATCGCCTTGACCTGCGCCGCTCCTCCCACACGACTCACGGAGAGGCCGACGTTGATGGCCGGGCGGATGCCTGAATTGAAGAGGTCCGCTTCCAGGTAGATTTGACCGTCGGTGATGGAAATCACGTTGGTGGGGATGTACGCCGAAACGTCTCCCGCCTGCGTCTCGATGATCGGGAGCGCGGTAAGTGATCCGCCTCCATCCTCATCCCGCAGCTTCGCGGCGCGCTCCAGGAGGCGGGAGTGTACGTAGAACACGTCTCCCGGGTACGCTTCGCGACCGGGGGGACGACGAAGCAGAAGCGACATCTGGCGGTACGCGACGGCCTGCTTCGAGAGATCATCGTACACGATGAGGGCGTGCATTCCGTTGTCTCGGAAGTACTCGCCCATTGAGACACCCGTGTAGGGCGCCATGAACTGCATTGGAGCCATGGCGCTCGCGGGCGCGGAGACGACCGTGGTGTACTCCATTGCGCCGTTCTGCTTCAGGCGGTTCACCACCTGGGCCACAGTCGACTGCTTCTGGCCGATGGCCACGTAGATGCAGAACACGTCCGTGTTCTTCTGGTTGATGATGGCGTCGATGGCCACGGCGGTCTTGCCGGTTCCACGGTCGCCAATGATCAACTCACGCTGACCCCGACCGATGGGAACGAGGGCGTCGATCGCCTTCAGACCGGTCTGGAGCGGCTCGTCGACGCTCTTTCGGCTCACGATTCCGGGGGCCTTGACCTCGACGCGGCTCATCGTGTCCGTTTCAATCGGTCCGCCACCATCAATGGGATTTCCGAGTGCATCGACGACGCGTCCGAGGAGCGCTTTGCCGACCGGGACCTGAATGATTTCCCCAGTGCGCTTCACGGCATCGCCTTCTCGAATCTTCGAGGCGGCACCAAAGAGAGCGACACCCACGTTGTCCTCCTCAAGGTTCAAGACCATGCCTCGAACATCGTGGGGAAAGTCGAGCATCTCGCCGGCCATGGCGTTGTCCAAGCCATGGACGCGGGCGATTCCGTCTCCCACCATGAGGACAGTTCCCGTCTCCTGGACTTCGACTTTCTTGTCGTAGTCTTCGATCTGCTGACGGATGACGCGTGATACTTCTTCGACATTGATCTTCATGACTGACCTCGGCTGTTACCGGACGAGTAGGTGATCCCGTATGGAATCGATCTGGTGACGAATGCTGTTGTCGAGCACCTTGTTGCCCACCCGCGTGACGGTCCCGCCTATCAGCGAGGCGTCGACGTGGGTTTCCAGGATGACTTCTTTTGCGCCAGTGGCGCTCTTCAATGCCGCTTCAACCCGCTGGGTTGTCGCGGCATCCATGGGGGTTGCACTGCGGATTTCTGCGCGAACACGACCGTGGGCTTCATCCACCCGCCGCTCGAATTCGCCGAGGATGCCGCTCAATGCATTGATTCGGTTGCGTTCGAGGAGGTAGAGAACGAAATTGCGGGCCACTCCCTTCACTTTCAAGAGCGTGAGCACGCCATCGACGGCGGCGCGCCGCTGTTCTGGCTGGATCGAGGGAGAAGCCATGGCTTCGCGAAGCTCAGGAGTCTGCTCCATCGCGGAAGCAAACGCGCCGAGCTGCGTGCCAACCTCTTCGGACTTCGTGCCTCCACAAAGCTCGAAGAGCGCTTTTCCGTAGCGCTTGAAAACCATGCCCGATGCCATGACTCATGCTCCTTGGGAACCGAGCGAACCCTTTTCGAGGGACTCGATTACTTGAATGCTCTCTTCCACGAACTGTGTCTGGACTGCTGCATCCATGCGCTGTTTTGCCGTGCTCTCTACGAGCGTGACGGCAAGCTGGACGGCTTCTTCTTCCAATGCGATCTGCAGTCGTCGCGCTTCTCCTTCGATCCGCCGCTGGGCGTCTTCGACGAGTCGTACGGCCGTGGCTTCGGCTTCGGCGACAATGCGGTCTCGCTCGCGGGCACCGTCGGCGAGGAAGTCCTGCTTGATCTGTTCACGTTCAGAGTCCAGAGAGGCGATGCGCTGGGTGTACTCCTCCAGACGCTGATGAGCCTCTTCCTTGAGACGATTCGCCTCTTCGATTTCGCTCATCAGATTCTCCCTTCGTGTTTGAAGGAAGGTCTGGATGGGTTTGGCCGCGAAGTGACGAATGATCGCTGCAAAGACGATGAAATCGATCAGATAGAAATAGTCGAATCCGTGACCATCATCCCCACCGGAAGCAAGCGCGGTGGCGGGGAACACGAGGACAGTCAGGAGCAGGAGTGATCGCATCAGGACTTCCCTCCGGCAGAAGGGGGGCTGAGAATCTTCTCGAGAATGCTGTCGGACATTTGCTGAGCCGTGCCCTTCAGGGTCGTGCGACTCGATTCGTAGGATTCCTGCAGTCCCGGCATCGCATCGGCAATCGCCTGATTGGCGCGTGCGCGAGCGGCCTTCTCGATTTCGCTTCCCTTGCCGGTCGCGTCTTCGCGAATGGTCTGATAGCTGTCCGCGCCAGAGCGTCGTGCCTTCCGAATGTTTTCTTCGTATTCAGCGATGCGGTTTTCGGCCTCTTCCGTCTTGTCAGCGGCCTCCTGGCGTGCGCCAGCGGTTCGTGATTCGCGGAGCTCTTCAACGCGGAGCATCGGGCGAAAGACGAGGTAGTTCAGACAAATGGTCGTGAACAGGAAGATGCCCCATTGGATGAGGACCGATGCATCCAGATCGATCAATGCCGCCATGGGGAAGAAAAGGGACGAATCGGGAACGAACAACATGACACCCCCGCCCATGAAAGAGGTCTCGGATTAGACGCGTTGAACGCCTTTTCCGGCCGGGCGCGGGTTGGTTAACACTGGGCATTCAGCCTTGTCAAGTGGGCTGACAGAGGCCCGGACGATGAGCCGATGAATTATGGGTCATTGGAGAGAAAACAGCGGTGATCTCGAGTGCCTGGGAATTCCGGCGTCTGCGTGGATCCGTCGGACCATTCGGGGCGACTCTCAGCGCTCGTGTTCCCAGGCTTCGCGATACGCGAGATGGATCGTCGGGTGGAGCAGTCGACTGATCTCGAGGCTGTCCGGATTTTCAGGAAGAAGCCCTTTTTCAAAGCGCGTGGCGGCTTGCATGGCCGCTTGATTCAAGACTTGTAGCGGAACCCTCTCCTCAAATGCGTCCAGACGCGCCTTCATCTGCTCGGTGGAGAGATGATCGTCACGAACTGCGACGTTGAAGCCCCAATCCCCAAAACTCGGAACCTGGAACCGATAGGGGACCGTGGAGAGCCCTGCATGTGTCAGCGTCGCCCAGATGATTCCGAACGCCCGTGTCGCGTGGAGCGGGGAGGTGGATTGGAGGGCGATGACTCCGTCAGGGGACAGGTGGTTGCGGATGTTTCGATAGAACTCGAGGCTGTAGAGCTTGGCCAATTCGACCCGTTCGGGGTCCGGAAGATCGACCAGGATGATGTCCCAGAATTCCGAGTTGTTCTTCAGCCAGACGTAGGCGTCTTCGTGATGAATCGTCACGAGCGGATCGTCCAGTGCCTCCTCGTTCAGCTTCCGGATGATCGGGTGGGTTCGGGAGATCTCGACGACAAGAGGGTCAAGATCCACGAGCGTGATGGCCTGCGCGTTCGGGTATTTCAAGACCTCTCGAACCGCGAGCCCATCTCCTCCGCCCAGGATGAGGACGCGTCGGGCGTCTGGCTTCAAGCAGAAGGCAGGGTGCACGAGGAGCTCGTGATATCGCCTCTCATCGTGGCTGCAGAACTGGGTTCCACCGTTCAGATGCAGGCAGTTGACTCCATTCAAATGAGTGATGTGGATTCGTTGGTGCTTCGATTGCTCGACGAAGATCACGGGGTCTTCAAAGAGGTCCTGATCGGCGTCAAACGCGAGTTTTTCGCCCTGCAGTCCAAAGAACAGGAGCGTGCCCGCAGCGAGGATTCCACAGATTGCGATTCGCTTCGGCGGGAATTCGTCGCGGAACGTGAACGCGAGGAGAGCCGCGATCGAGAGGTTCAGCGCCCCGCTGAACACCGGAGTCAGGACCGTGCCGAGGGTCGGCAGGAGCAGCATGGAATAGGAGAGGCCGGCGATGAAACTTCCGATATAGTCTGCGCCAAAGACCATCGCCATGTTTGACTTCAAAAGGATCTGGCGGCGTTCGTTGAATCGGGTGAGCAGGGGGATCTCGAACCCGATGAGGAGTCCGATGAGGAAGGCGATCAGCACCGTCGCCGTCCACGCGAGGTCGAGGAGGGCCGCGTAGGTGATGAACAGAGTGCTGCCTGCGCAGACCACGCTCAAGGCTGCTTCCACGAAGAGGAAGATGCTGAGCTCGTCCCCGTCTGGAAACTGTTGACTCAGGATCGCGCCGACTCCCATGGCGAGCATGAAGATGGAGATGGAGAGCGTATACGCGGTGATCGAGTCCCCAAGCAGGAACGACACCGTGGTCCCCACACTGTACTCGGCGACCATCCCGCAGAAGCCGCTGGCAAAGATGGCGGCTATCAGCGCCCAGTGTTCCCGTCGTGTGTGCATGGAGTCCCGGGGTGAGGTCGTG
>CAVOCR010000147.1:0-5752 GCA_963694245.1 Myxococcota bacterium | reverse complement strand
TGGTGAGACCACGGGCGAAGAGACCGATGGTGAGACCACGGGCGAAGAGACCGATGGTGAGACCACGGGCGAAGAGACCGATGGTGAGACCACGGGCGAAGAGACCGATGGTGAGACCACGGGCGACGAGACCGATGGTGAGACCACGGGCGAAGAGACCGATGGTGAGACCACGGGCGACGAGACGGGTGAGCCGGTAGTCGATGGATGCACGAATGATGCCGATGCGGCCATTCTGGCTTCTGAGGAAGGTTCGAACGTCGGCAGCATCACAGCTGACTGCGCCAAGGGAACCTGTGTTGTTTCCTTGCTTTCGGATGATCCCGATAAGTTCGCTGAAGGTGTTCAGTGCGTGACGGATTGCGTTGCTGGAGGAACCGGCCTCTCTGCAGGATGCTCGAGCTGTTATGCCGAGGTGACTGCTTGCGGTGCGAACAACTGTGCTGCCATCTGTCTCCAGGGAACGGATGAGGAGTGCAACGCGTGCCTCGACGAGAACAACTGTTCCGAGAACTTCCCCACCTGCACCGGCATCCCTGCTGATACGGGCGAGGAGACCGGCGACGAGACCGAGACTGGCGACGAGACCGAGACCGGCGACGAGACCGAGACCGGCGACGAGACCGAGACCGGCGACGAGACCGAGACCGGCGACGAGACTGGTGAAGAGGCAATCACTCATGTTGTCGGAAATGCCGGCAACAACTTTGATCCCGCGGACATCACGATCGCAGTGGGTGACAGCGTGAGCTTCGAGCTGGCCGGCAACCACAACGCACGGGAAGTTGATCAGGCGACCTACGACGCGAAAGGCACAGTCGCACTCGAGGGAGGGTTCGACCTTCCTTTGGGCGGAGGAGTCGCTGGCCCGTTTGATGAGGCTGGAATGCACTACTTCGTGTGTACACCCCATGCTGGACTCGGCATGGTCGGCACCATCACGGTCGAATAAGACCACGCTCGAAGAAGCACGTTCTTCTTTGAGTGGATCCGGAATCCGGAATCAGGGCCGCGGGGGAAACCTCGCGGCCCTTTTTTTACGCTTTGAACCGAGCGCGTCCCGCGTTCGTTCAGGCGGATGCCGGATGCTTGTCCAGGTGGGGGATGAAGAAGATGAGCGCCATCCCCGGAATCGTCGCGAGGAAGCTGAACGCGAAGTAGTTGCCGAAGCCCATCCACTCCGCGAGGAATCCACTGCAGACGCCTGCGAGGGTGAACGACACGCTCATCAACGCCGTAACGATGGCCATGTGGGCAGCCTTGAAGTCCGGCCGACAGCAACGCATCAGATAGACCATGAACACCGCGGTTCCGAGGCCTGAGCCCAGGCTCTCGATGCTGATGATCGCGGTCAGCATCGTGAGATTGATCTCTGCCCCTGGATTCGCGGCGAGGTGCCATGCGAGTCCCGCAAAGAGGAGATTCAGCACGTTCTGGGAAATTACGAAGGGCCAGATCCATCGGCGAAGGGAGTGCTTTGCGATCAGGTGTCCGCCCAGGAGGGTTCCGATGAACGAGAAGATGATTCCGACCGTTCCGCTGGCGAATCCGTATTCGGCCATGGACATCCCTGCGTCTCGCAGGAAGGGGTAGCGCATCTTCACGAGGAAGGACTCGCCGGCACGAAAGAGCACGACGAACGCGAGGATTCGACCCACCTGGGCCTGCTCCAGGAAATCGACGAATGCGCGTGCGTAGAAGGAGTCCTTCTGCGCGATTCGCCGGCGGATGGGGCCCAGTGCGAGGAGCGTGCTGGTGAGCAGGAGGAGGAGGAGGAGTCCGATCCATCCACTGAGTGAGACTCGGAAGAGCCAGGGAGCGAGTTCTTCGAGGCCGCTGGAGAGCGCGACGTGCAGATCGGTCTGGAGCCAGGTCCGAATGCCTGCGATGACGAGGGCCACTGCAGCTGCCAACGCGAGGACTCGTAGCTGAAACAGGGCTCTCAGCAGCTCCTGGATGGGTCGTTTTTCGTGTTCCGCACGGGGGAGAAATCGCCAGTGGTAGGCGAGTACGATTCCGAAAATACCCGCTGTGACGAGGATCCCCACGAACCATCCGACCCCGGCGATCAGGAGGACGAGGGGTCCACTGACGATCATCATCGCCATTTTGTAGGCCGTCGCCCGGTAGCCCACGAAGCGGCTCTGAGCGTCTTCGTCGAGGGCTTCGAGATAGTAGCCATCGATGGCGATGTCGTGGGTCGCGGCGATGAATGCCATGGCGACGAAGATCACGGAGGCGATGCCAAGGATGTGATCCAGGGTCGTGGCGAATGCGAGGAGGAGGAGAAGGAGGGAGAGCGCGACCTCCGTCCAGATCAGCCATCGTCGCTTGGTCGCGAAACCATCGAGGAAGGGTCCCCAGAGGAATTTGAGGTTCCAGGGGAGGTGAAAGAGGGAGGTCAGGCCGATGGCCTGGAGCGAGGCGCCCATCTCCTTGAAGAGGATTTCCGCGAGGCTGTGAATGACGGAGTAGGGAAAACCTTCTGCGAAATAGGTCGACGACACCCAGAGATGGGGGCTCCGCCAGCGGGAGGGCGTGGAGGGGGAAGAGTCGTCGGACCCGCTCACGAGACCTCACCGATTTCGGGGTTCCGCCCCAGAAGGAGAAGACCCCCGATGAGGATCGTGAATCCGATTCCGTAGCAGATCCAAAGCGATGTCCCCATTCCGCTGAGAAGATATCCGCCTCCACCCGCAGCCACCATCGCGAGGAGCGCATAGGGCGCCTGAGTCTTCACGTGGTCCATCAGTGGACATCCGGTGGCGCTCGAGGAGAGCACAGTCGTGTCAGAGAGTGGCGAGATGTGGTCGCCCCAGATGGCTCCATCGAGGACCGCACCGAGACAGATGACGACGATCAGGGCCTCGCCGGAGAGCGCGACAGCGAGAGGCACCGCGACGGGCAGCATCACGGCCATGGTTCCCCAGGAGGTTCCCGTGCACAGCGCGATGAAGCCGGAGAGGAGGAAGACGACGAGCGGGAGGAGCATGGGAGGCAGGTGATCGCCGATGAGGGCCACCATCGCCATGCCGGTATCCATTCCGTCGCAGACGTCCTTGATCGCCCAGGCCAGGATGAGCACGGCCGCTGCCTCCAACAGGGAGCGAACACCGCTCGCGTAGGCCGCTGCTGATTCACGAAGAGAGAGGATTCTCTGGCCGCTCGCCAACCCAATGGCCACGATCGACGCGCCGATGGAGGACCAGAACAGGATCGGCGCGATGTCGTCGCTGGCTCCCGTGAAGACGGTCTGCCAGTGGTCGAGGGAGAACGGCGAGAACGGTTGATCGAGCGCAGACCCTCCGATGGAGACGATCGCGCTGAAGATGAAGACCAGCACCGAACCGATGGGGATGACGGCGTTGTACCAGCGATGAGGGGCTCCCTCCTTCTCCAGCTCGGTCTGGGGCTCTTCCTTTCCTCCGGGGGGCACGGCGGGCCCTCCAGAGCGGGCTCGTCGCTCCGCATGCCACATGGGTCCGATGTCCCGGCGGAGGATCGCGGACAGGAACACCAGCGCGAGGGCGAAGATGCAGTAGAAGCGCATGGGAAGCGCTTCAAAGAAGAGTGAATAGCCGTCTTGCGGGATTCCCTGAACGCTGGCCATCGAGGGGATCAGGCTGTCAAAGAGGCCCACCTCGTATCCGATCCAGGTCGAGACCAGCGCGAGGCCGGCGATCGGGGCGCTGGTGGAGTCCACGATGTATGCGAGCTTCTCTCGGCTGATCCCTCTTGAATCGGTGAGTTTCCGCGCTGTGGTGCCGACGACAACCGTGTTCGCGTAGTCGTCGAAGAAGATGGCTGTGCCCATGAAAGCGGTCGCGATCTGGGTCTGTCGGGGGGTCCGCGTAAAGGGCGTGATCAGCGCGATGAGTCCCTGGGTTCCGCCCATGCGATTGACGACCGCGATCATGCCGACAAGCGCGAAGGAGAATCCGAGGATTTGGAGGTTGAAGGCGTCTCCAACGACCCGCCAGAGGATGTCCGCAAACGCGATGGCCGCTTCCACGGGAGCGCCTCCTCCGAGCAGCCAGGCTCCCGCAAGGACGGCGAGGAGCATGGCGCCGACCACGTGTTGGAGGCCGACCGCGAAGACCAGGGCGATGAGTGGTGGAACGAGAGATCTCCAGGTCGCAGGGGTGAGGGAGTCCTCCTGGATGTGATCTCCGAATTCCAGCGCGAGGTGAATGTCCCCATTGGGTTCGGTTCGAAAGCGCGCCGAGAAGACCGTCGAGGCCGTGTCATCGATTTGAATGAGGGGGTGGGCCTCGAGCGCCAGACGTGTGGCTTCCGTTCCGAGGGAACCTTCGACACTCAAGCGCACTGTTTGGACCTCAGTGGTCTCCTGGAGGCTTTCCCCGAGGAAGGCTGTCACGGCCCGTGAAATCGTGTGGTGTGCCACGCGGTCGGGAGCCATGGGCAGGAATCGGGTTCCCATGATCAAAAGGAGGCCGACGACCAGTGTGGTGACGATTCGCGTAGAGTGCATGCCTTGTTGTACCGCCGTGTCTCCATCGCTGCAAGGAGACGGGGCGGGAACGCGAGGACTCAGACCGTCTTCTGTGGGGGGTTCCTGTCCGGATGTCCGGCGGGGTCGAAGAAGGGGGAAAATCGTTCACTCTTCCAATTCCCCTCCTTGTGCACGAGGGGAAGATGGCGTTCGCCGGTGTCGAGGAAATGACGGATTCGGCGCAGGTCTTCCCGGGGGATCTGGGTCCAGTTCATGAATGTGTAGTTCATCATCGAGAAGAAGAGGTAGTCGAAGAAGATTTCGAAGCCTCCCGTGAGCCACCAGCTCAAGAAGGTCACGATGGGAGTTCCGGCCAGAAACCAGAACATTCCCACTCGGACCATGTAGCTCATCCGGCGGTTCTTGAGGTTCAGATAGGGGATTTGGGAAAGATGGAGTGTGCTGAGCACGACGATCAGTCCGGCAGCGACTCCGTGTCCCCAGTTCTGCATGGTGTTGTCGACTCGAAAGAGGCTGGAGCTGAACATGGAGACCAGCAGGAGTGCCAGGATGGGGCGCGGGAGTCCGATCCAATAACAGGGATAGTTGTTTGGATCGGATTGGCTGCGCGCCTGGCGAATCGTCCCGAACACGAGGGGGAAGCCTCCGAGGAGGGCGGCGAGCCAGGTTGGATAGCCGGCCACGCGCTCGAACGCATAGAACACGATTACAGAAAGCACGATGGAATTGGTGACGAAATCACAGACCGTGTCGAACTCTTCGCCGAATCGGTCGAACTGATTGAGGGCTCTGGCGACGACGCCATCGAGCCAATCGAAGACCCAGGCAAGATAGACAAGTCCGCAGGCCAGTTCGAATTGATCGTGGAAGAGCGCGATGATCGCGGCAAATCCACAGAGCAGGTTTCCGAGCGTGACGTAGTCCTTCAATCTCATGGCGTCCTTGTACGTCTCAGATCGAGTCAATGCAAGCCGCTTGATGCGGGAACCCGCTCGCGTTAGCGTGCGGCGTCTGGAAGGGAGAGAGCATGGAACGTGTGGGACTCGACTATCGCCGTTGCGCGCCCGGGATGCCGTTGGAGAGGCTCCTGGGTTCGTCTCTGGTTCAACGAGCGATTTTGACGTTCCAGAAAGCGGGTGCAGCGGAGGTGCTTCTGCTTCTTCACAGCGAAGACATGGCAGCGGTCTCCGCGCTCCTGGAAGCCGATGCCCGGATCTCCACGAACCTCCGGTTTTCGGAGGATGTCTCCGAAGAAGCCACTGCGGACACTCCCTCCTT
>CAVOCR010000146.1:0-5753 GCA_963694245.1 Myxococcota bacterium | reverse complement strand
CCATCGGGGCCGAAGTCCGGGGTGCTGTTGTAGGCCCCTGCCATGGTGAGTCTACGTTGCCCCGACCCGTCTCCGTTCATGATGTGGACCTGGGGGGTTCCGGAGCGGCTCGAGACGAATGTGATGTAGCGTCCGTCGGGTGACCAGCTGGGACTGACGTTGTCTCCAAGTCCCCGGGTCAGATTCCGGGTGAGTGTTCCCGAGGCATCGAGCAGCCAGATGTTGCTGGTACGACCCGTGTCGACGCTGACCGCGTAGAGTCCCCCGGGCCCCAGGTCCGCCTTTCGGTATTTCCCGGGGCTTTTGGAGAGGGGCTTCCCACCGCGCATCAGAACCGGGTCCTTCCCTTCTTCCTGATGGGTGTAGAGAAGGGCATCTCCGGCGAAAGAAGGCAAAGCGTTGATGTGTTCATCGGAGATGACCGGCTTCAGGGACTGGCCGTCCATGTCCATGACGTAGATGCCGCGGGTCCAGGCTCCGGTCTTCGCCGAAAAGGCGATGCGGGAGCGAAAGAGGCCGGGCTTTCCGGTCAGGGCGAGGATGACTGCATCCGCAAAGGCATGCGCTTTTTCACGGAGCCCCCCGGTTCCCACACCGTTGGACGACGCGTCAGTGGTCGCAATGGGTTGACGATCGACCACATTGTAGAGCTTGAAGGTCAGACGGTGGGTGCCTCCTTCTCCCTGCACCCGCGCCCGAATCATGTATTTCGCACCCACATTGAACCAGTCTGCGTAGCGGGGCGCGTCGATGGGCTCCGTTTGAGGGTTCGCGAGGTAGGTCGCAGGCGGGATGATTCGAAAGTAGCCGGAGATCCGCAGATCGTTGCGGAGGACCTTGATGATCGTGGCGCAGCTGGAAGCCGGTCCTTCACACAGGGCATCCGGGACGGCGAGAGGGTCCAGTTCCTTGCGACTGGGGCCAATCACGATGTCGACGGGGGCGCCGCTGAGTTCAGAGCCTGGCGCCGTGCTCTCGGGGCTCGTCGTCCCCTCGGGAGGTACTGCGGACGCTTCCTGGCCCGCGACGGGGGAAGGACCGAGGAAAAGGCAGAGGAGCGTAAACGCGAGATGACCCTGTAGACGCATGGATTTCCTCCGGCTCGAATCGGTTCATCCTCGCCGGTCAAGCTCTGACTTTCAACATTCTGGGTGCAATGGTTGTTCCCATGGGGGAGGGTTTGACAAGCGTCGGCCGCTCCTTCACCGTCCGGGTCATCATGAATCATGCGGTGACTCCTCTTCGTCTTGGCTTCGTTCTTGTCCTGCTTGCGGGGTTCGCAGCCCATTGGACCGCTCTCGAAGGTGAGTTCGTATTTGATGATGTGGTCGCAGTGGTTGAGCACCCTTCGCTTGCCGGCGAGAGCCTGGACCTGGGTGCGATTGCGACGGAACCGTACTGGGGCGCGCGCCCCGGATATGAGCGGAATGCGGTGTATCGTCCGGTCGTGACCCTGTCTTTTGCGCTCAATGCGATGGGTGCGGAGCCCGATCCGCAGTCTTTCCGCTGGGTGAACCTTCTTCTGCATGTTCTGGCAGGTCTCCTGGCGTGGCGCTTCGCCAGCCTTGTCCTGGCCGATGAGCGAGCCGGGTTGTTCGCGGGCCTTCTCTTTGCGGTGCATCCGGTTCATTCGGAGGCGGTGGCATCGGCGGCGAACCGTACGGAGCTTCTTGCCGCCGTGGCGGTTCTCGGAGCGTTGCTATGCCATTTCCGGTCCTGGAAAGTTCCCTCTCGGGAGCGCCTTCGCTGGTGGCTCGGATCGGCCGCATGCACCGTAATCGCACTCGGAAGCAAGGAGAGTGCGATCACGATCCCCGCGGCGCTGCTTGTCGTGGACGCAGTGGAGCGTGCGCGGGAAGGAGGGGACTGGCGCTCATGGCGCCCCTTGTCATGGTCCCCCCTGCTCGTCTCCTGTGCTCTCGTGGGTCTCTATCTGGGGTGGAGGATGGTCATCCTCACGGACCCTTTCGGGGGTTCCACGGCATTCGCTGACAATCCCATGCGCGGGGCGGACGGCATCGGACGTTGGGGCACCCCCTTCCGACAGTTCTTCGTCGCATTGGAAGTACTGTTCTTTCCCGTCAGACTCAGCGCAGATTACAGCTTCAATGCGCTCTCAATCGTGCGCGATTGGAGCTCGTGGGATGCCTTGATCGGAGCCTGTGTGGCGGTGGGGAGTCTGGTTGTGGCGGTTCGGAATGTACGGAAACGTCCGGCATTGACGGCAGGAATCGCGCTCTTCTGGGTCTGGTACGTTCTCACCTCCAATCTTGTGGTGCTTTCGACCATCGTGTTCGCAGAGCGCCTTCTCTATCTCCCGAGCCTGGGCGTCTTCATCGCGCTGGGGGCGTGGCTGGGGCCCCGGCTTTCAGGTCGAGGCTCGACGGGAGCGTGGACGGTGGTCGCTCTCCTCTGTGTTCTGCTGGGCGGTCGCTCTCTCGCCAGAGACATGGACTGGGCGACGGAAGTCTCTTTGTTTGAGTCCTCGCTGGAGGCGCGCCCGGGTTCGTCCCGTCTGCACGTGAATCTGGGGCGCCATGCGTTGGACCGTGGGGATCTCGAGGAGGCTCGGGTTCATCTGGAGGCTGCACGCAGGATCCTTCCAGGCAACGCTCAGATGCTCTACAACGCGGGAGTGCTCGCGGCCCGACTGGGCGAGCATGACGCAGCAGAACGGGATTATCGTGCCGCCATTCGGGGGATGAAGGGGGCGTATGGATTGGCCTCGAGCGGGCTGTGCGCCCTGGGCGTCGATCGGAAATTGCCTCAATCGAGCGTGGAGGACTGTGAAACGGCCGTGCGCCTTCGTCCCCACATGGCTCTCGCCTGGTCCAATCTGGGGCGATGCCGTGGGGCGATGGGCCAGATTCGGGCAGCTGACCTCGCGTTCGCACGCGCCCTCGAATTGGAGCCGGACAATGTCCTTGTGCTGAATCATCGCGGGAGCTTTTTGCAAAAGGCCCAGCGTCTTACGGAGCTTCTGGATGTGCTCCATCATCTTCATGATGTCGCCCCCCCGGATCCCTCCCGGGAAGGAGCGATCATTCATTTGACCGGGGTGGTGGCTTCTCGTCACCTTGGGAGAGGGAACCCGAGCGCCGCCCGTGCTTGTATCGACCGGGCAGCGGCGCGTTTCGGGAACACCCCGGAACTGAATGTGCTTCGAAGCCAGGTCCAGGGGGCAGCCGGCGCCGGCTTCCCGCGTTGACGGGCGTCTCGGCGAATGGTAGAAAATCCGTCCCATGAAGTGCCCTCCAAACCCCCTCCCGATCCTCTGCAGTCATGCTTTTTCTGGGCGTGATCTCATCGTATGGATCCGGACGGTGATTCTGGTCTGCGGGATGTTCATTCCCGGGGTCTCCCGAGGCTTTGCTCTTGTGCAGCCGAAAGCCGGTCAAGCGATTGGCTGGGCTGAAGCTTCCGTCCCCGTGTTTCTGGATGTGCGCTCGGTGGGAGGTCACCCCATCGCGGAAGTCGAATGGCGGGTACAGGAGGCGCTCACGGCATGGAATGAAATCCCCTGCTCGGAGCTCGTGCTGGATTATGCGGGGCTGGTCGTGGAATCGCCGGGGTTTGGAATCACGGTGCATCCTCTGGAGCCAGGAGTGGGTCATTCCGCGTTGGCCGACGGCGCAGCGGGCATCACGGATACCTTCCACGGAAGCGGGGGCGTGATCTATCGCGCGGACATCCATCTCAGTACAGATGCGCTCTGGTCCCTGGAAGGGAATTGGATGGCTCCTGGCGTTGTGGACGTGCAGGCAGTGGTCACCCATGAACTCGGTCATGCGGTCGGAATTGCGCATTCCAGGGAGCGCAGTGCCACGATGTATTTCGCCGGAGGAACAGTCACGCTCCGGACATTGGAAGAGGACGATCAACGGGCGCTGTGCACGCTGTACCCCGCGGAAGACGTGCCCTCGGGCCAATCGTGTGATTCCTGTGCTCATTCGAGCGATTGCGAGACGGGAAGCTGTTTGTTGTTTCCGTTCGGAGGCGCCTTCTGCGCGCTTGAATGTCAGGAGCATGCGGATTGCGCCGGGGGGTTCTCCTGTCTGGAGGTGGCCGGGGAAACCGGTCTTCGGTGTCTTCCCAGCAATGGGGAGTGTGCGGAAGCGGGCGGAAACATTTCGGTGGGTGACTACTGTTACGGCTCTGCAACCTGCGATTCGGGCCGGTGCCTTGTGACGCCGCAGGCGGCCTATTGCACGGAGGAGTGTTCCACGGCGGACAGCTCCGCCTGCCCCGCGGAGCTTCGATGCATTCAGTTTTCCCATTCGACGTGTGAAGCCTTCGCGGGCGAGGAATGCGGCACCTGTACTGTGACGGGTGAGGGAGTGGTGGGGGACATGTGCTGGGATGCCTCGGATTGTGAGGAGGGGACGTGTCTTCTGCATTCGGCAGGAGGGAATTGTGGGAGCTTTTGCGTGAATCCGGGCTCGGTGTGTCCGGAGGGGAGTCTCTGTTCGCTCGGGATTTGCGCTTCGGGGGGAGTGCGACCGACAGGAGCCCCGTGCAGTTCACCCTTTCAATGTGAGGGGGCCTTCTGCACGGAAGGGTTGCAGGGGGAGAGCGTCTGCGCGGAATCCTGCGAGGTCAGTGCGACCTGTCCGTTCAACAGCACCTGCCTCGCGGTCGAGGAGAACACGGGATGTGGCAGTGATTCCGATTGCCTCTCGGGAATCTGTCGAGTCGAAACCGGACAGTGTGTGTGTGAAGACAACTCGCATTGTGGTCTGGGCCTGATCTGTGAGGCTTCCGCGACCTCTCCGGAGGTTTCCGTGTGTCAGGTGCGCCTGTGCGTGGCGTTGAACAAGAAGGGCAAGAGCGATGAGTTCTGTGACGTCGAACAGGGCTGTGTGGGCGAGCTCGCCTGTGAACCTCAGGGAACGGACTGGGGTCGTTGTCGTCCGACATGTACCCCGTTTTCTGGGGAAATGGAGGCATGTCCTGAGGGGGCGTGCCGTTGGATCGGGCTGGGCAGCGATACGGACACTCTTCAGGGGGTCTGTTCTGTGCGCGAGGGCGGTTCCGTCGGCGAGTTCTGCGATGAAACGACGGCCTGCACAGCAGACTTGCTCTGTGTGGCGCCGGATGGCGAGTCAGGGGAATGTCGACTTCCGTGCCCTCCGGAAGGAGAGGCAGGCTGCCAGGCCCCCCAGGAATGTGCATTGTTCCTGGATGCTGAATTTGAAGGACAGGGCGCATGTGCCTCGCCATCGGACACGCCGTGGCGACTGCTCGTGTGGAATGCCGAGGCCATGCCGCCGTTGTCGACGGCGGATCCCCTGCCCGTGGGCGGGGGGCAATTTGAGTCGGGAACCTTCGTGACGATCGAGGCCGCCATTCTGGCGAGCGGCAGGGGAGAGGGCTGTCGTCACACCGATGCTCCCGTGTCATCCGGAGCCCTCGTGCTGATGCTGGGATGGATGCTCCATCGAGCGCGTGCACGCAGGAGCGCCGGATGAAACATCGCTCCATTCAACAGAAGCTTCAAGAAGTGCTGGGAGAGGGCCGGGTGCATTCCTCGGATCTCATTCGGGCGAAATACAGCGGGGACCTCTGGCCGCGCCTGCGGCTTCGGGAGAAGATGGGAAGTACGCAACGCGCGCTCCCGGATCATGTGGTGGAGGTGCGGAACACGGAGGAGGTTCGGGGCGTCGTCACTGCTTGTGCGGAGCAGGGGGTGCCCATTGTTCCCGTGGGCGGCGCGAGTGGAATCTGTGGCGGAACCGTCCCTGTTCGTGGGGGCG
>CAVOCR010000145.1:0-5757 GCA_963694245.1 Myxococcota bacterium | reverse complement strand
AGCGGAGACGACGTGATCGAGGACATCACGGACGCCCCTCAGAATGGTGAAGATGCTGTGGACAGCAGCCCCGACGACACGAAAGAGACAGTCGACGCTCCACTCCCTGACATCGACATCGCACCTCCCCCGGGAGAATGCGTCCATCACATCCATTGTGCTGGGTTGAAGCTCTGTGGCGAGGAAGGAGACTGCCTGGAGCCCCCTCTCTGTCTAAACGACGTGGACTGCCAGGAAGAGCGCGTCTGTGACCGGGGGAAATGTGCGGCCACGCATGCCGGCTGCAACTCCGTCGACGACTGCATCGACAACGGCATCTGTGATCTCCTCCTCCATGAATGCGTCGACAAATCGAGTTGTCAGAACGCAGCGGACTGCGTGGATACGAAGGTTTGTGTGGACGGATCCTGCGCCGAATGCCTCGGCCCCGCAGATTGTCCCAGTCCCGGTCTGAACTGCATCGACCACCTGTGTCAGGAAATGGAACCCTGCGAGGAGTCCACGGACTGCTTTCCTGGAAACAGTTGCGAAGGAGGAGTCTGCATTGAACCCCTTCTCCCCCCGGACGCTCTGGAAGAAAACGACTCCCCCACGGCAGCCGGGACCATCGAGTCAGACGCCCTGCTTTCAGGCCTGACCCTCCAATCCTGGGAGGACGACTGGTTCACCGTGACGACTCCAGAGCAACAGGGCCTCCTCGTCCGAATCGCCTTCGACGCCACCCATGGCAATCTGAACCTCGCACTCTACGATGAAAGTGGAGAGCACCTCCTGGAACAAGATGAGCGCGATCTCTCCTTCGCGATGGTGAGTGCTCCCACCCGAGGCCCTTCCGAGACCTATCTGCTCCGCGTCACCCACTCCACCGGAACCGTGGCTTCCTATTCCCTGGAAACCTTCGGCGTCCCGAAGCCCTTCTGCGCCAACGATTCAGGCGAAGGCACAGCGGGCAATGATGGACCTGAGACAGCCACGCTCATGGAATCTGCGGAGTTCACGGTGGTGGGTCGACGCATCTGTCCCGGAGATGAGGACTGGTTTCAGATCAATCTGGAGGCAGAAAACTCCACACTGGGTGCGGTTCTCGAATATGTGAACAGCCTCGGAGGTCTCGATGTGCGGCTCTTCGACTCCACGGCGACCCCCCTCAGCGCCGTGGCCGACACGAGTTCCCACGAGTTCGCCGTGGCCCAGAGCCTCCCCAGCGGAACCTATTACGTGGCCATCGATGGCGAGGAGGTCAACACCGCGAACAGCTACGCAGTCAGCAGTCTCTTCTTCCCCGCAGGCGCGTGCCTCTTTGACACGTACGAATGGAACGACAAGCCCATCAACGCCGCCTGGTTCGAAGGCTCCTACAATCAACTGGCGCTCTGCGCTGGAGATGTCGACTGGTACGTCACGGACATTCCCGCTGGAAAGGGGCTGGTCAGTACAATCGAGTACAACAACGTCCAAAGCCAGCTGCAAATCGACGTGTTGACCGCTGACGACTTCACTCTGGTGGGAGGGGATGCTGGTGTACTCGCCCCCGCGGGGAATCAATCCCAGTCCGCACTTCTCGAAAGCAGCGCGATCGATCAGCCCATCCTCACGCGCATCACACGCTTGAGTCCTGCAGGCTTTGACTCATTCACCCCCTACTCCCTGAACATCGAGGTGGTCGACGCCTTTTGCAATGATGACGATTTCGAGGAAAACGACACTCCTGGAACGGCGACGGAGGCCAAGACACTCTTCGGTGTGAAGAACGAGGGCAAAATCTGCCCCGGAGATTCAGACTGGTACAGCGTCGAACTCACCGAAGGAGACGTGCTCTCCATCGACCTGGCTCAAGCTGGAGGCGCTCTGCTGGGGTTGCACGTGTTTGAGGCCGATGCCTCGACGCCGGTCGGGGTGGACACGACAGTGTTCGAAGACATCGGAAGCACCCTCACACTCGACACAAGCACGCTCCCCGGCTTCACTCCGGGAGTCCACTACATCCTGGTGACGGGAGGCGCCCCCATGGCGTACAGCCTGACCACCTTCATCGCCTCCCCCGACTCCCTGTGTGACGTCGCGGAAGAAAGCGAGCCCAACGACACCTGGTTCACGTCCTCCCCATTGGGGATCGAGGACGCGCCGACGACAGGTTATTTCTGCCCCAACAATCCAGACGTGTTCCACTTTCAAGGTGGAGACTCCCCAGAACTTGAATTGACGGTGACGACCCCCCTCGACAACCCCAAGGTCGTCGTGAGCTGGGCCTCCCCGGGACTCGAATCAGGTCAGGGATGGATTCTAGGCGCTGGAGGCGGCACCATCGCCCTGCCCGCATCCGAAGATGGACTGCATTTCTTCAGTCTCCACAGCCCGGTCGCGAGTGAATTCACCGTATCCCTGACGAGCCCATGATTGCAAAAACTCACCATTTCGACGTCGAAGAGCATCACGTGGGCGAGAGATTGGACCGATTTCTTTCCAATGCCCTCCCCGAAATGACGCGCTCCCGACTCCGGGGCTGCATTCTCGAAGGAAGAGTGCAGGTAGACACCACGCCGGAGAAGAAGCCGGGACTCCGTCTGAGAGCAGATCAGCAGGTCACTCTCGACATTCCCGAACCGGAGCCGACACACCTCATTCCGGAGGATCTCCCTCTGGACATCGTGTATGAAGACGATGATTTCATGGTCGTGAACAAGGCCCCTGGAATGGTCGTCCATCCGGCGCCTGGCAATCCTTCCGGCACCCTCGTCAATGCGATCCTCCATCATTGCCCCGACCTGCTGGGTGTCGGAGGAGTCCAGCGGCCTGGCCTGGTTCATCGGCTCGACAAGGACACCTCTGGTCTTCTCGTGGTCGCTCGGAACGACCGGGCCCTGAATCATCTCTCGGAACAACTGCGGGAACGGACGATGACGCGTGTATACGCCGCCATCATCCTGGGAACGATACCCACGGACACGGGGATCTGGTCCACAAGCTACGGGCGTCATCCCAAACACCGTTTCCGGTTCTCGAGCAAGGTGGACGGAAAAAGACACGCCATCACGCGCTGGCGAATTCATGCAGAAGGCGCCATCTGCTCGCTCGCCCTCGCCCGACTGGAGACGGGACGAACCCATCAGATTCGCGTCCACTTCGCGGATCACAATCACCCGGTCGCTGCCGATCCCATCTACGGACGAAGTCTGAAGGGCTACAACACCTCCCAGAACCCCCGGGAAGCACGCGCTCTCGCGCTTCTGGAGCGCCAGGCACTGCACGCGGCCTACCTCTCCTTCAATCACCCCGTGACCGGTGAACGACTCCATTTCGGAGCCCCGCTCCCCACCGACATGTCCGATGCCGTGCGCGCTGCGCTTGGAGACGAAGCGGCAACGAGCATGGAAGATCCTGTGGCGTTCGTGATGAACACGGGACTGGACAGGATTTTTCCCGAACGCTAGCCTCCACGAACATGCGCAAGAACTCCCAGAAGACCCTCCTCCGCAGCATTCCCTCCATGGATGTGTTGCTGCACCACTCCCATATGGCCCCGCTCCGCGAACGACTTCCCCATGAGCGGGTCGTCGACGCGCTCCGACGAAGCCTCGACGAGGCGCGAGAAGCGCTGCTTGCAGACGAAGGCGACGCATTCATCGAGGGGGAGGAAATCTCCCCGGAGAAGCTCTGCGCACGCGCAAGCGAGCTGCTGACGGCTCTGTTGACCCCCTCTCTTCGCACGGTGCTCAATGGAACCGGGGTCGTGTTGCATACGAACCTCGGCAGAGCCCCGATGGCGGCCCATGCGCTGGAACATACCCAGAACATCGCAACGGGCTACACGAACCTCGAATATGATCTGAACGCACGATCCCGTGGATCCCGTCACGTCCATGTGGAAGCTCTTCTCCAGGAACTCCTGGGCGTGGAGGCCGCACTGGTCGTCAACAACTGCGCCTCCTCCGTGCTTCTCCTCGTGACTGCATTGGCACGCGGTCGTGAAGTCATTGTCAGCCGTGGAGAGCTGATTGAGATCGGAGGGAGCTTCCGTGTTCCGGAAGTCATGGAGGTGTCGGGTGCACGCCTGCGCGAAGTCGGCACCACGAACCGGACCCGCATTGCGGACTACGCACGTGCGATCAATCCAGATACGGGATTGATGATGAAAGCCTACCGGTCCAACTTCGCCATCGTGGGGTTCACCGAGGATGTGGAGACCCAGGAGATGGCTGCGCTGGGCGCAGAGCAGAACGTCCCCACCGCGCTCGACCTCGGGAGTGGACTGATGGTCGACTTGACCCCGTACGGCATTCAAGGGGCCACGACCGTCCAGCAAGCGGTCGACTCCGGGGTGGATCTCGTATGCTTCAGCGGGGACAAGCTTCTTGGAGGCCCCCAGGCAGGAATCATCGTCGGACGCAAATCCCTCGTCGATCGATTGCGAAAAGACCCCCTCACCCGCGCTCTTCGCGTCGATAAAATCACCATTTCCGCGCTCGAGGCCACGTTCCTCAGCTACCTGGATGGCACCTGGAAAACACGAATCCCAACCCTGGCGATGCTCACCATCACTCCAGGGGAATTGGAATCACGTGCGAGAGATTTGCAGAAATTAATCGTCGATGGACTGCCGGCGGAGAGCCAATCCGGGGTCAACATTCTCCCCACGACAGGGATGGTCGGGGGAGGAACACTGCCGACGACAGAGCTTCCAAGCAGCGCCGTAACGCTCACTTCACCCCATCTCTCCGCCACCGCTCTTGAAAAGGCACTGAGAGGCCACAGCACCCCTCTAATTGCCCGTATTGACGACGAGATCGTGCACATCGATGTACGCACACTGCACGGAGAGGATCTGAACCGTGCTGCAAACACCGTGCTGGACGTACTCCAGTAGCCAATTTTCCGTCTTGACATCCTCGGTCCGGGATAGTAGTTTTCCGACCTCTTTACCGCCCCTGGGGGCATAAACCCCTTGGAAATTCAGGCGGTTAAAAGAAATTCAGGCCACCTCGAACAACGAGTGGCTGACGTACACAGAGAAGGCTCGAACGTCGAGCAGACAGGGTTTGCGACGTTTCGGGGAGGATCAGAATGGCTGTCAAGCTTCGTTTGGCTCGTCACGGCGGGAAAAAGACGCCGTATTACCGCATTGTTGCCTCGGATGTGCGCATGCCGCGCGATGGGCGTTACCTCGAGCATGTGGGGATCTATGACCCCACAACGACTCCGAGCACGGTGCGCATGAAGCCCGCGCGCATCAACTACTGGCTCAGTGTTGGTGCCCAGGCGACCGAAACCGTTGGGAAACTCCTGAAGCAGCATTTGGCGACAGCCGAAGCGAATCAGGCGACGCATGAGCTCAATGAGACTGCGGCCGTCTGGGTTCAGGGTCCCTTGAACTCGCCAGCCGGCCAGTATGTG
This sequence comes from Myxococcota bacterium, assembly GCA_963694245.1. Taxonomy (GTDB): domain Bacteria; phylum Myxococcota_A; class UBA9042; order JABWCM01; family JABWCM01; genus CAVOCR01. The sequence goes on along the minus strand of CAVOCR010000145.1, from coordinate 366 downwards.
AAGGGCGCACCTGCGAACCAGGCCGCTGAGTTTACCGTGCTGCCCGCGCCCGCACCGCTGGAGGCCAAACCCACCGAGGAAGCTCCCGTCGAGGAAGCTCCCGTCGAGGAAGCTCCCGCGAAGGAAGCAGCCGTCGAGGAAGCTCCCGCGAAGGAAGCTCCCGCGAAGGAAGCTCCCGCGAAGGAAGCAGCCGCGAAGGAAGCTCCCGCGAAGGAAGCAGCCGCGAAGGAAGCTCCCGCAAAGGAAGCAGCCGTCGAGGAAGCTCCCGCGAAGGAAGCAGCCGTCGAGGAAGCTCCCGCGAAGGAAGCAGCCGTCGAGGAAGCTCCCGCGAAGGAAGCAGCCGTCGAGGAAGCAGCCGCGAAGGAA
>CAVOCR010000144.1:0-5775 GCA_963694245.1 Myxococcota bacterium | reverse complement strand
AATCGTTGCCAAAAACCACTTTGACCGCGGTCTCGGAATGCAGCTTCATCCGGGCATATTCTTGAAGCGCAGCCTCCGGACGAATGTTGATCGCGAAGAGATGGGGTTCCAGTTTTCGCACCTCCGACCCCGAGGGAGAATGACCGAGAAGCGTTGGAAGAGCACCATCCGTATTCATCTCTACAAAGAGGGTGTTCAGACCCCGTCGGGCCGACACCAGACCCATGGCCGCAGCGACGGTCGATCGCCCCACGCCGCCCTTTCCCGCCACAATGTGAAATCGTTTTTCCAGCAGGCTCACGATGCCACCCATCCCCGGTTCCTGCCGGTTGTACGCCTGCGCCACGGGAAGCGCAACCAGAGGGAGGGCCCCCCTCCGCAACTCCACCGGAAGAGATTCCCGTTGGATCGTCGTTCGGCTTTCGGTAGACTCTGGCCGCTCACACGCATCTGTGACACCCACAGGAGAAACACCATGCGACTGCCAGTACTCATCGCGATCGTCTCGCTTCTCATTGGCTGCGGAGGGACTACCGATTCCTTCACCGAAGGCGGTCAGGAAACCGGCCCCGGCGAAACAGGCCAGGAAGACACCGGAACCGAGGAAACAGGCTCGGAAGAAACCGGCAGCGAGGAAACCGGAGCGGAAGAGACCGGAGCCGAAGAATCTGGTTCGGAGGAATCCGGCGGCGAAACGGGCACCGCGTGGAGCGACGTCCCAGCCGATGACGGAATGATCGAACAGGCACGCATCTCCATCGAACCACTGGTTCATGATGTCGCCCTGGTGGCTGCAAACGCGGAGACGCGCGCCATCGTCTGCGCCTCCGATGGACTGCACCTGGTCTCGCCCACGGGAATCGTGGCGAGCGCACCTCTGGACGCCGCGTGCTCGCGCGTGACGAACGGATCAAGCCTCCTGGCCATCGACGCGAACGGAGGAATCCACCGGGTCCTCGGAGGAACGGAAGACTCGCTCGCGATTGAAACGCTCTTCACGCCCGGAGACGATACGCCTCAGGCCATCGCAGCCATCGATCAGGGGGGAGAGATCCACGTCGCAGCGGGCGCGGATGGATTGATGCGACTCACGGAGGGAGAACTCATCCCCGTGACCAGCACGAGCTACGCGTATGACGTCGCTGCCACAAGCGATGGCGAGTTGATTCTCGTCGCAGACCTGGCGGGGGTTCAGAGTTGGATGAACTCGACGTCCACCGCGGGTTCGTTCCTCGCAATGGTGGGAGGCGCATGGCGCCTCAGCCCTGCGGGGACAGCGGGGCAATGGGCCGCCGGAGGGCCGGGAAGAACGGCGATCTTCACCGTGGATGAAACAGGAACCATGACCATGACGGGCGAGGTTTCACCTCGAGGACTGGGGATGGACATCGCACCGTCGAAGGATTGCGCATTTATGGCCGGATGGAGCCATGTGGCGCGAATTGAATGCGCTGATACCGTTCAATTCGCAGAATATGAGGAATTCTGGAATGAAGAGGGGGTGGATCCCCCCATCGGGCACACAGTGGCCGTGGATGCATTGGAGGACACCCTTGTGGTGGCCCTGACTCACTCAGTGGTCTTCATGGATGTGAGCTCAAACGCCCAGGCAGGGGACATCACGACCACCAACCTGCGTCTCCAGTTCGGCCATGTCCCCGCAGAGACCACCAAGGGGATCGGAGTCGTTCTGACCAACGAAGGAAACGCCCCGCTCCTCGTGGAGGATGTCAGCGTGGATGCTCCCGGATTCGAGGTGAAGGTGGACGCATTGTTCGCTGGCAACACGACAGCATACGATCCCAACCCCTTGATGGTCATCGAGCCCTTCGGAAGCGCACCTGTCTTCTTTGAAATTCATTACACGGGCACGGATGACGCCCCGCTGAAGACCTACCTGCGCGTCACCTCCAATGATCCGGACGAGCCCGTCTTCAGCTTGCCAGTTCACGTCAACGTACCCAGCCTCAGCCCCGGAATGGCTGCACCCAACGTGGCCCTTCCAGACATTCGCGGACGCGTTCATGAAGTCGTCGAATACGAGGATCGGATCGTCTACTACAAGATCTTCAACGGCACGTGACCCACGTGCGCACTGGAGTTGCCAGTGATCAAAGATGAGTACATTCCCGTATATGGAGCCCAGGGATTCCTTCCGGTCATCGTGCATGCGGGTTCGGACGTTCTCGGCGGCATTCTACACTGCCTCAACAACGACGAAGCCTTCCCGCTCCTCCTGGACGTCGACAACGCCGTGCTGGACACCTACAAGCAGACCGGCGAGGACGCGATCCTCTTTCCTCTCTCCTATCTCTTCGATCGAGAGGGGGTGATCCGATTCTCGTACAATGAGAAGGAACCACCTGGAGAATTTTCTCCCCCCACGCTTCTATCCGATCTCGAAACACTCCTCGCTGAGTAATTCGGCGCACTGCGCCTCATCCGCCTCCTTTTCTGAAAAACGGAATGGGCCACTGCGTCCTGTGGACAAGATCGAAGGATTTCCACACCCCTTGTGGACAACTGAAAATCGCGTGTGGACTTCCTGTGGGAGGATTTCGCGAGATCCCTGATTTTGCTCAGGAATTCCACATCTTGTGCCTTCGCTTAAAAAAGACACAAGATATTGTGCTTTTGTTCTTGACCCCCCCCAGGGCCTGGCTATGATTCGGAGAGATTGGATGAAAGTTGATTGGCCTCATTTGGCTTGGCGAAATCGCCTCCTGGAATTCCCACCTGATGACGATTCTCGAATCGCAGGCGGATCCCAGGAACGCGAACGCACTCTTCGGGGTGCCGGCTGAACGCGGTCAACAGCACGTGGATCCATACAACAACCTGGCAAGGCAGCTGAACGAGGATCCCTCGCATGGTTGGGATTTGCTCAAAACCGGTTGTTGAGGCGTACAAATATCCGGGGGGATGGGGAATAGAAACGTACGGCCCGCGAGGTCGTACCCGAAAACGCGTGACGAAGACGACGTAAGGAGAGAAGACGACCATGAGGCAGGCCACACGCCAGACCACCAAACGCAAGACTCGCAACAAAACCGCTCCAGCCAAGAAGGCTGGGGGACTGAGAATTTCACGCCGGTTCACCACCGCTGGCGTCGATCCTCTCGACATTCTCGAATACGATCTGCGTTCCACACGCATCACGAACCCGGATGGTTCGGTCGTCTTCGAAATGAACGACGCCGAAATTCCCGCGGACTGGAGTCAACTGGCCGGAGACATCATGGTCTCCAAGTACTTCCGCAAGGCGGGAGTTCCGCAGTTCGACACCGAGGGAAACCTGCTCCTGAATGACGCGGGCGAGCCCATCACAGGACCTGAGCGCAGCGCACGGCAGGTCATTCGTCGGCTGACAAGTTGCTGGCGTGCGTGGGGAGAAGAGCACGACTACTTCGCCAGCAGTGACGATGCAGCAGCCTTCGAGGATGAACTCTCCCACATGCTCGTCCACCAGATGTGTGCGCCCAACTCTCCCCAGTGGTTCAACACGGGGCTCTTCCACGCGTACGGAATCAACGGCCCCGCCCAGGGACACTACTACGTCGACCCGATCACCCAGGAGTGCAAGCCCAGCGCAGACGCCTACACGCACCCCCAGCCCCATGCCTGCTTCATCCAGTCGGTCGGGGATGATCTCGTCAATGAAGGCGGCATCATGGATCTCTGGACCCGGGAAGCGCGCCTGTTCAAATACGGGAGCGGAACGGGAACCAACTTCTCCTCTCTCAGAGGGGAGGGAGAGCCGCTCAGTGGCGGAGGGATCTCCAGCGGATTGATGAGCTTCCTCAAAATCGGGGACCGCGCTGCGGCGGCGATCAAGTCCGGTGGCACCACGCGGAGAGCCGCGAAGATGGTCTGCCTTGACCTGGATCATCCGGACATCGAGAAGTTCGTGAAATGGAAGTCCGAAGAGGAGGCCAAGGTCCTCGCCCTGGTGGACGCGGGATACTCCTCCGATTTCAATGGAGAGGCCTACAGCACTGTCAGCGGTCAGAACAGCAACAACTCCGTCCGGATGCCCCATGACTTCTTCCACGCACTGGAAGAAGGAGGCACATGGGACCTGAAATGGCGTACAGACGGGAGCGTATGCAAGACCCTGGATGCCACCACGCTCTGGGGTGAAATCTGTGAGGCGGCATGGCGATGCGCCGATCCGGGAGTCCAGTTCGACGACACCATCAATGATTGGCACACCTGTCCGGAAGGAGGTCGCATCCGCGCCTCGAATCCGTGCAGCGAGTACATGTTTCTCGACAACACGGCCTGCAATCTGGCGAGCCTCAACCTCCTGAAGTTCTACAACTCGGACACGAACACGCTTCAGGTCGAGGAGATGGTTCATGCGACCCGTCTCTGGACTGTTGTGCTCGAAATCAGCGTTCTGATGGCACAGTTTCCCAGTCGTGAGATCGCGGAGTTGAGCTATGACTACCGCACCCTTGGCCTCGGCTACGCAAATCTCGGAACGGTGCTGATGCGAACCGGCCTGCCCTACGATTCCGAAATCGGGCGAGCCATTTGCGGCGCAGTGACAGCGATTCTGTGTGGAGAGTCGTATCGGACCAGCGCGGAAATGGCGCAACTCATGGGCCCTTTTCCCCGCTATGCGGAGAACGCCGAGCACATGCAACGTGTCATGCGGAATCACCGCCGGGCTGCGTACAACGCTCCGTCGAACGAATATGAAGGCCTCGGGGTCGCTCCGGTCGGAATCGACGAAGCGATCTGCCCCGAATACCTCCTCACCGCCGCGCGAAAATCGTGGGACACGGCTCTAGCGCTCGGTGAAAAACACGGGTTCCGCAACGCCCAGACCACGGTCATCGCTCCGACAGGAACCATTGGACTCCTCATGGATTGCGATACCACCGGCGTGGAACCCGATTTTGCGCTCGTGAAGTTCAAGAAGCTCGCGGGTGGAGGATACTTCAAGATCGTGAACCAGTCGGTGGAACCGGCGCTTGAGCACCTGGGATACACGGTGAAGGAGCGCTCTGAAATCATCCGCCATGCGCTCGGAACCCTCACTCTGGACGGTACGCCGCACATCAATCGGGACACGCTGATTGAAGCAGGACTGCTTCCAGCTGAGATCGATCGCGTCGAAGAGGTCCTCGCAGCTCAGATGGAAATCGGGACGGCCTTTGGATACTACGTCCTCGGCGAGGAATGTTTTGAGCGCCTTGGAATCGGAAAGCAGGCCTTGAAGCCAGGCTTCAATCTCCTGAAGTACCTCGGATTCACCTCCACTCAAATCCAGACCGCGAATCTCGTGGTCTGTGGCACGATGACCATCGAAGGCTCTCCTCACCTCAAGGACGAGCATCTCGCGATCTTCGATTGTGCGAATCGCTGCGGAGAGCTGGGGGTACGCTTCATCCATCATGAAGGACACATCCGAATGATGGCTGCGGCCCAGCCCTTCATCTCAGGAGCCATCTCCAAGACCATCAACCTGCCCAACGAAGCGAGCCTGGGCGATATCAGCGATGCCTACCGCCTCAGCTGGAAGCTCGGTCTGAAGGCCAACGCCCTCTACCGGGACGGATGCAAGGCCAGCCAACCGCTCTCGACCAAGAGCGACGCGGACCTCGATGATGCGGATTCGAAAGAGGAAGTCGTGGTCCCCATCGCGGCGGCTCCCATCGCAGCCGCTCCTGTGCGAAGGCACATGCCCGCGAAACGACGTGGCTTCACGCAGGAAGCCCGGGTCGCAGGACACAAGGTCTACCTCCGTACGGGAGAATACGATGACGG